>CAZRFG010000142.1:0-8844 GCA_964599205.1 uncultured Victivallaceae bacterium | reverse complement strand
TTATAGTATGACACGCGCTTCCCGCCGCAAATGATCCGGGAGGACGCCGCGGAGGATCAGGATGGGAAAAATATCGCCGATGGCCGAATCGCTGGTCGCTTACGTCGAGGCCAGGATCATCTCCGGGGAATACCCGGTCGGGGGCAAACTGCCGTCGGTGCGGCGGCTGGCGGCCAAATTCCAGCTCAGTTTCGGCACCGCCTACCGGGCCATTCACACGCTGCTGGAGCGCGGCCTGCTGGAGCAGCGCGGCACTGCGGGGCTTTTCGTCAAGTCCCACCGCGCCATCATCGGCGGCAGCGCCGGGCGGCTGGCGGTGGTGATGGGACCGATGCATTCTCTTACTACTGGACTGTTTCATTCGGCGTATCTCGGAGTTGAACGCGAAGCAATCCGTTTTGGTTATCAACTTGAAGTCCATTACATTCCGATTGAAAAATTGACGATTGAAAAATTGCGCCGATTTGCCGCTGATGCGGACGGCATTCTGTTGCTCAGTGAATATGATCTTCAGCTGCGCGAGTTTCCGTTGTTGCCTTGCCCGGTCGTTGCGTTGCAATTCGCTGACTCATGGAACGGAATGATTTCCACCGTCAACGTTGATGTCGCGGACATGGCGCTGATAGCCTCGGATTATTTCAACAAGATACCCAAGTGGTTGCGAGGAGTCGAAATTTATACCAGTCCCAAACCGATTTTCATCGCCCGGGCGCTGGCTTTTGAGAGCCGTTGGCGTTTTCGCGGCGGACGCTGCAACATTCACATCGGCTATCCCCAAGACGCCTTTGTCTACGAGGCGGATTGCGGTTACTTCTTCACTTCCGACCACGTTTTGCAGAATGCTGCTCTTGAGTACCAGCGCAATCATGGAACTCGGCTGTTTGATGATCACGCCGTACTCGGTGTGGACGGCAAGCAGTTTCTCGATCCTGATTTTTTCCGTTTCCCGACCATCAGCGTCGACTGGACACTGATGGGAGAAGTCATGGTAGACGAGATTCGCAGACGGCTGGCTGAGCCAATGCGGGGAACTCGATGCATCGGTATTTGCGGAAAATTGTGCGTTCCACCGCGTGAACCGGTGTCCAAAGACAAGCATTCCTGAGCTAAGCGAATGCAGATTTTTTTTGAATCAATTTGAATCAACTTGAATCAGTTTGGAGGAGGTTTTCCTGTTTCGGTAATTGGTCAAGCGATTTTTTTTAGCTATAATAGTGGTGTCGGCTAAAGAATAATGCGCTGCCAACCTTTACTGAAAGGGAAAAAATGAGAAGATGCCGTTTCGCTCTTTTTACGCTGATTGAACTCTTGGTGGTGATCGCTATCATTGCTATTCTGGCGGCGATGCTGTTGCCGTCTCTGGCCAAAGCCCGTGACCGTGCGCTTACCGCCCAATGTAGCAGTAACACCAAGCAAATCGGTTCGTTGTTTGCGCTGTATGTCGGCGACAGCGATGACTTTTATCCCTTTTCGCTGACCGGAAACATGCGCGTGCCCGGTCTGACCACGTATCCGATGATGTGGTGCAATGTCATCCGCTATATGTATCTGACCGGCTCGGCCCGGAACATCGCCAATCAGCAGCTTTTTCTGTGCCCGGCCCGCCGGTTGAAGTATCCGTTGAACGACGATACCCAAGGGCAGTACATCGCCTACGGCTACAACTACCGGAACCTCGGTACCGGCAACCGGCGCGGAATGGCTCCTGGCACCACCCGGCAAACCATGGTGCGCGGCGCTTCCCGGATGATTCTGGCGGTGGATACGATGGTTTGGACCGGAACGCCGACCAACCAGATGATTTCCCAGTGGTACAATCCCTATTATGTGATCGAAGACAATGTCATCGGGGCCGGGGCAAAAGCGTATGCGCCGGATTTCTGCCACGGCGGCGGCGCCAATGTACTCCGGGTGGACGGGCATGTCGACTCGGTCCGCGGGCTTCGCGGCAATCCGGCCGTTTCGTATGGGGCGGGGGCGGTTTTCGCGGCATACTCGGCAGATAACAATCCGTGGACAATCGACGGCAAAAAAGGATATTGACGGTGAGACTGATGAAAATAAGGATGACCAGCACCATGAAACACAAAGCCGAATCCGCCTTTACTCTGATCGAACTTCTGGTGGTGATTGCCATCATCGCAATTTTGGCGGCGATGCTGCTGCCGGCGTTGAACAAAGCGCGCGAAAAGGCGCGCTCGATCTCCTGTACCAACGTCCTGAAACAGCATGGTATGTACGAGATGATGTATACTCAGAGTTTTGACGGCTGGCTGGTTCCGACGGTCGGCGAAGGGCGGGCATGGACACGGCTGATGTTCGAAAACATTGACCAGCGTTTCTACGGACGCAAGGATAAAACGGCGGCCGCGACGCTGCGGTACGCGGTGCCGTTCTGTCCAAGTTCGGCAAAAGAGGAAGGGATGCCGATTTTCATCAGCGCATCCTTGACGGAGGTGAAGTTTTGGGATGCGACGGGAACGGTTTACAATGGCTGCGGCGGTTACTCCAAGTGGCAATTCACGTCCGGTTATTGGATGGCGGGAGCCGCCGTGACCAGTCGGAACCCGGTTGCACTGTCGGATGTGCAGAGCCCTTCGGTGAAAGTGCTGCTGTTCGAAGGGTACTACAATGCACTTTTCACGGACACTTCGGCTCATTTCGATAATGAACCGGCCGCCGGGGGAACGGCGTGGCGGCGGCATGGGACGAATACGATAAACACACTCAGGACCGATGGCCATGTCGAGGTTCTTGAGCGCATGAAGTACAACGATTTAATCAATGGTCAAACCGTCAAGGATCATTACTTCGTTCTGACCGAGCCGCTAAAGTAAAACTCATCACGGCCCTGATTTTTCTGTGAAATGCATCAATCTCGCTTGTCATTTAAGACATAAACGCTCGCGCCTGGGGAAAATGGAGGGAAATACTTGAGGTGTTATCTTTTTTTATTATAAATAATTTATTTTAAACATATTTTATGTACTGGAAGCGAGTTTTCAGGGGAGGGCGGATCCGATGTTTTTGCAATTTACTCAAGAAAGAAAAAGAAAATGATAGAAAAAAAGAACACAATTATAACCGTCTTTTCCTTTTTTTTTGCTGTTATGATGGAAGGATTCCGCGTTTATGGTGAATTGGATCAAATGAATCATTTGTGGATCGGAAAGCCGGTAAAATATCCCGGCCCGATTTGCATCCCGATGGAAAAGTACATACAATAGTTCCAAACATATTTTTCAACCTGAAAGACTTTTTGAGGAGAAATGCGATGAAGCAATGGCTCGCAGGCCTGGCGGTGATAGCCGCCGCCGTCCCGGTTTTCGCCGGATTGGAATTCTATCTGCCCGGGGAGGGCAAGCCGGGACCGGCAAGCAAGTTGACCGACGCCTCTTCGCGCGGCGCGACCGGCGCGGTCCGCCGGGCCGAGGGGGCCGATGCGAATGCGGCTTCGCTGGCGGCCGACGTCCCCGCGGCGCTCGCTTCACGCGGCAAAACCGCGCTCCGGCTGAATGGCGCGATGGCTTATTTCCGCGACGGCGCCAATTTCAAGCTGGCTCCGAATTTCTCTTTGAGCTTCTTCTTCAAAACCGAGGGCGACAGCAAAAAGCGCCAGACCTTGCTCACCCGCACCGGTGACTGGTCGCTCGATTATATTCCCGCCAAGGGCGAAATCCAGTTCGCCGGCAAAGGCGGCACGCCGGTCGCGCTCAAAGTCAAACCCGGCGAGTGGCAGCATCTGGCGCTCGCGGTCACCGGCAACCGGCTGCAGTTCTATCTCAACGGCAAAGTCGCCGGACCGGCGCAGACGCTCGACAAGCTTCCCGGCGACTCCGGCCAGCTCTACATCGGTGGCGCTTCGAGTACGGTCAGCAACGCCTATAGCGGGCTGATCGATGAGCTCTCGATCTGGAATCAGGCGCTGACTCCCGCCGAAGTTGCTTCGCTCGCTTCCGGCGCGGAGCCGGGAGCGCTGCTGGCCAAAAGCAATGCTTTGAAACGAATCCCGAGCAAGCCTTTCAGTACCGAAGTTCCGCGGCCGCGCCAGGCCGCCTTTGACCCCGCCTCGGCGGTGATCGCGATCCAGAAGGACGGACGCGGCAATGAACTCGCCGAATACCTCCAGCAGCGCTTCCAGCGCGCCTGGGGCGTCAAGTTCCCGATCCGCGAAGTCGCCAATCACCATGACGGCAAGGAGAACCTGATTCTTTTCGGCGGCCGCAACGGCAATATGCTGCTGCGCGAACTCACCGCCAATCTCTTCATCCGCCCCAACGGTTCGGGCGCCGAGTTCCGGATTGCCCCCGACGTGCTCGACTGGCGGCGGAGCGTGCTCTATCTCGCCGGCCGCGACCGCGCCGAACTCGACCAGTCGCTCGACGCCTTTTTCAAGAAGTATCCCAGGGCGGAAATGCTGAAAAACAGTTATTTCTGCGAGACCGGCCTTGCCAAGCCCGCCGCTCCCGAGGAGCTGATGAAAGCGATGGAAACGCGCTACTCCGACCGTTCGGCGCGCCCGATGAACCTCACGTTGCTCAATGAAATGAAAGACGCCGCGCTGGCTTACCGCGACACCGGCGACGATCGTTATGCCGAAGTGTTCGGCAAAATGACCCAAATGATGCTCGACCAGTACGAAGCCAAGCTTCCCTTGAGCCGCAATTCGCCGCCGACCTTTGAATTCCACCAGTATCCGCAGTATCTCGAAGCGGTCGAGCATTCGCCGAAATGGACCGCCGCCGACCGCCGCAACGCCGCCGAATTGATCCGCAAGGTGCTTGAGCACACCATGGATTACTACGAGATGAAGACCCCGAGCAAGATGTTCGACGAGGGGCAGGTGGGCTACCTCACCAACCATTACAACTTCGCGGCCCGGACGACCTACAACAACACCCGTTATCTGCTTGACCGCTACAACTACGAGCCCGCCAAATACTGGCAGGCGGTGGCCAAGCACGTCTTCGCCGGAGTCGAAAATTCGCCGCTGTCGCCGGAAGACGCGGGCGGCTATCAGTTTCTGGTCTACCGGATCTTCACCGATTACGCGCTTTCGAGCGGCAATTACGATCTCGACTTCTTCAAACGCCCGGTCTACCGCGACTATGTGCGTTACACCAAAGGCATCTTCAATCATCTCGGCTACACCCCCGGCTACGGCGACGCCAATCCGACCGGCATGGCTTCGGGTTTCACCGTGCTCAAGGAGGCGGTGGATATCCTCAACGACGACGAAGCCGAGTTTCTTTTGAACTGGATCGCCGAACGCTCGGGGACCGAATTCTACAAAACGGCGATCGACGAGATGAACCTGCGGCGCGATCTGCCGCCGCCCGGACCGAAATCCGACTTGATCGGCCTCAACGTCTTTGAACTCGACAAAGCCCGCCAGAAGCTCTGCAATTATCCCGACTTCGCCCGGCCGGTGGTGAGCAAGGCGATTTTTCGCAGTTCTTTCGGCGACGACGCCGACTTCCTCGCTTTCAACGGCCAGGCGGGGGCACCCCACGGGCACGACGACCCGACCGGGATTTCGCAGTACATCCGGGGCAACCGGCTGTGGCTCTTTGAGGGCGACTACATCAAGCGCCACGCCGAAAGCCACAACATGGTCAACGTTATTCGCGACGGCAACACCCACGACCGCCGCCGCAACATCGTCAACCAGAGCAGCGCGGCGCAGTTGATCGGTTCACTGGAAACCGCCGACCGCCAGGCGGCGGTGCTTTCGATGCTGCTCGCCGATTACAACGGCATTGATCTCCTCCGTCACGTCGGCTGGGACGGCACCGACGGTTTCTGGGTGATTGACGAAATGACCGCCAAAACGCCGGGGAATTACATTCTCCAGAGCCAGCTGCGCACCACCGGCAAAGTCAGCGAAGACGCCCAGGGCGCGGTAGTCGCCCAGAAAACCGATTCCACCGGCAAAGAGCCGGACCGCCTCACCATCCGGACCGGCGACGGCGCGGTCAACTATCTCTACAGCGAAATGGAAACCTGCCACGGCCGCCCGAATACGGTTTTGCCGGGCTACCGCTATTCCGACCGGGCCACCCGGACGCTGCTGACCCGGCGCGAAGCCAAACTCGCGGCCGGCGAAAAGAGCTTCTTCTTCAACTTCGTCGAACCCTTTTCCAGTAAAAAAGGCAAGGCTTCCCCGGTCGAACTCGTCAGGCTCGCCCCGAATGCGGCGGCGGCCACTGAAAACGGCCAAATTCAGCTCGCGGTGGCGGGCGCTTGGAGCGCGCCGGGGATCACCGTCGACGCCGATGTCTGTTTTGTTACCCCGCGCGGCATCCTGGCCCGCAAGGTTCGCAAACTCGAACTCGCCGGCAAGAGCTTTTCCGGCGATGTCGCCCAGACCTGGGCCGAAGCCGGGCTCGACGCGGCCAAGGTCAACGCCGCGCTCGCCGCCGCCGTCGCCAAGGGCAAAACGGCGGCCAAGCTCGCCCCGCGCCAAGTCGATGCCCCGGACGTCGCGCCGGCGCTGACGCTGAGCTTTCCGGCCCCGGTGACCGCCGAAGCGATGACCAAAGATGCTTTGGCGGTCGGCCTCGCCGACGGTACTTTCGCGTTGTACGGCTTTGACGGCAAGCGTCTTTTTGAACGCAAATTCGAACGGGAGATTTCGCTTGTTGCCCCGATCGACGCCGACGGCGAACTCCTCTATATCGTGGGCGTCCGCGCCAAGCGGATCGACTCGATCACCGAAGTCAGCGACGGGGAAGTCTACTGCCTCGGGGCCGACGGCAAGGAACGCTGGAAGGCGGTCATCCCGGCTTTCGCCCGGCGCTACGGCGACGTTTCGACGGCCTTTGCGGCGCGGCTTGACGGCAAGGGCAAACCGGTTACCCTGATCGTCGGGACCGATGCGCAGCGTTACTTCGCCTTTGACCTCGCCGGCAAGGAGCGCTGGGCCTATCAGTGCACCCATGGCGCCACCGACGGGGCGGCGGGAGATCTCGACGGCGACGGTCGCGACGAGATTTTCGCCGGCAACGAATACTATTACCACGACATCGTCAGTCCCGACGGGAAGCAGCTCCAGCGCCGGACCAGCTCGGCGTGGGATGCCTTCGGCCTGATCACCGACCTCAACGGCGACGGCAAGAATGAAGTTCTCGCCTCCCGTCATGACGGCTATCTCTATACCGAAGTCCTCGGCGAAAACCCGCTCGCCGGCAAAGTCCTCAACCTCGGCGGCCAGCCGACCGGACTGGTCAAGACCGCCGACGGTCTTGCCGCCGCGAGCTGGAGCGGCACGGTGACCTTCGTCGCGCCGGATCTGAGCCGCCGTTCCTTCCTCGCCATGCCGGGCCCGCTCTCCGGGCTTGCGCCGGTGAAGGACGGTCTCTGGACCGCCTGTCTCGACGGCTTCGCCTACAAGGTCGGTTCCGACGGCGTCAAGGGCAAGGCCGCGGTCGGTTACAACCCGGCATCTTTGCGTCGGATGAACGTGATCTCCAACGGCGAGTTCGCCGCGGTGACCTCGGACGCCAAAGTGACGCTGTTGAAGTAATTTTTGAATTCGCTGTTTCTTTGACCGGAGGTTTTGATGAGCGGAAATGATTTGCGGTGGTTGTTTTCGGCGTTGGTCGCCGGGACGGCTCTCGGGGTGACGGCGGCGGAAGCGGTGACGCCCGATTTCCGGGCCTCGAATATGGCCGAGGTGAAGAGCCTCGGCAGTTTCGAACGGCATTTCGATTTCCGGCTTTATGAAGACTATGTCCGCACCGCGGCCGACGCCGCGCTGCGGCCGGTCCCGCTGCGGCCGGATCCGCCGCCGCGTTATTTTCCAGAAATCGACGATTTCACCATGAGCTGCGGGATGGACCGGACGCCGGGCGGCCGGATCTGGCTCGCGTATTTCGGCGGCGGCGACAACGACAAGGCGGTGCTGGTGCTGACCCGCAGCGACGACGGCGGTGCGACCTTTTCCCGGCCGCTTTTCGTCCACGACGCGGGGTACGTCGACCGCACCCATTTGAGCACGGTGGCGGGCGGGATGTGGACCGATCCGGCCGGGCGGCTGTGGGTCTTTTTTACCCAGAGTTTCGGTTATTACGACGGCCGCAGCGGCTGCTGGTATACGGTTTGCGAAAACCCCGACGCCGACAAACCGGTCTGGTCGGAGCCGGTCCGGCTCTGGCACGGCGCTGCGCTGAACAAACCGACGGTGCTGGCCGACGGCAGCTGGGTGCTGCCGGTCGCGCTCTGGGACCGGGACAAAATCGGCATTGAGCTGGCCGACGGCTTCCGGGTGCCGGGCAGCCGGCTGTTTCCGGAACTGGACGAGTTGCGGATGACCAATTTTTTCGTCAGCCGCGATCAAGGCAAAAGCTGGGAACGGGTCGGCGGCTGCCGGATCACCGAGGGCCGGACCTTTGACGAGCCGATGCTGATCGAGCGGCGGGACGGCAGCTGGTATTTGCTCCAGCGCACCCGCACCGGAATCGCCGAAAGCGTCTCGACCGACCGCGGACGGACCTGGAGCAAACCCGCTCCGTTTCAAATGTCGGCCGCCTCCGCCCGTTTTTTCCTGCGCCGGCTGGCGTCCGGCAAACTGCTGCTGGTCAAGAACAGCAACCCCGCCGAACCCGCGGTGCGTTCACACCTGACCGCTTTCTTGTCGGATGACGACGGCCGGAGCTGGTACGGTGGCCTCCTGCTCGACGACCGCGCCAAGGTCAGCTATCCCGACGGGTTCCAGGCCCCGGACGGCCGGATTTTCATCGAGTACGACTATCAGCGCAAAGGCGGCGAAATCCTGCTGGCGGTGTTTACCGAGGAAGACGTCGCCGCGGGCAAGCCGGTGTCGGGACGGACCGAACTTCGCCG
>CAZRFG010000141.1:0-8866 GCA_964599205.1 uncultured Victivallaceae bacterium | reverse complement strand
AGCGGATTTTCGCCGAGGAAGTCTTCGTCGAGATGGCTCTCGACGGCGCGGAAGCCCTTCACTTCGTCGGGCGTCAGTTCGGCGGCGGTGTTGACCTTGAAGTCGCGCGTCAGCCACGGGTTGCCGTTGGTTTCGGTGAGGTCGAAATTGGGGTCGAAGTTGACGAAGGGCAGCTGGTCCGACGGCTCCTGGTGGCGTTTGTCGAGGATCATGCAGGGGATCAGGTCGTCGAAATAGAGTTTGCCCGCGGCGTCCGGCGCGACCAGCCGGATGTAGTCCATGTCGGGGTGGGGTTTGCCCTTCATGTCGCGGCTGTAGCCGACCCAGCCGGTGCGCCAGCCGGTGAAGTCGAGCTTGAAGTCAAACCAGCAGTCGGGGGCGCTTTGGCCGCGGCGGCCGAATTCGATCCGGAGCGCCTTGCCGGGTAGGGCTTTTTCGTTGTAAATATGAATGGCGAGCAAACTCAAAGCCGGATTGCCGTATTCGGCGCTCGCGGCCTGATCGTCGATGAAGAATTTGGCAAGATTGACGGTCAGTTGGCTTCCCGGCTGGAAACTCCACTCCAGCGATTTTTGTCCGGATAAATAATGCCGGGGGGAAAACTCGAAGCCGCCGCCGCCGGCGACGCTGATTTTCGCCGTTTCGGCGGGCGTTTCAAACGAGAAAATTTCGCGTTCCCCCGGCGGCTGGGCGCCCCAGACTTGAAGCCCCGACCATAATCCCGCCGCCAACATCGCAAGATAACGCATAGCACTCTCCCTGTGGTTGATTTTCCACGAAAGATAGAACGAAAGCCATACAAATGCAAGCAAAAAAATAAACAAAAAGGCATTTTTTATTGCATTGTAATAAAAATAATACAGGGTTCGGCGGGATCGGGGCGGGAACCCGCGCGCATTCAATCAAGGTTAGAAATTCGCTCCGGCTCTTGCAATGAAAGCGAAAAGGCGTTATAGTTCATTATGACATTATTGCGGGGGCATATGAGCGGAAAATCGGCAAAAGTTTTTCAGGCCGGGATCATCGACATCGGTTCGCATTCGGTCCGGCTGGATATATTTGAAGTCGCGCCCGGCGGCGAACCGGCGCTGCTGGAGAGCCTGAGCCGTCCGGTCAATCTCGGCTACGACGTCTTCCGCAAGGGGACGGTGTCGTCGGAGAATATCACGCTGCTTTCGGAGGTGATGTGCGGCTTTGCCCGCAAGCTCTCCGAATACGGGGCCGCCCGCTGCCGGGTGGTGGCGACCAGCGCGATGCGCGAAGCCTTCAACCGCGAACTGGTGATCAACCGCGTCCGCAACGACTCCGGGCTCAATATCGAAATCCTCGAAACCCAGGAGGAGGCGCGGATCACTTTTCTCGCCGTCCGCGAGGAGCTGCGCAAAAGCTGCGACTTCGACAAGCTCTCCGGCATCGCCTTCATCGTCGGCACCGGCTCTCTGATCGTGATTTTTTTTGACGGCGGGTTGCTCCGCTTCTGCGAGGCGGTGCCGCTGGGGACGGTGCGCTTTTTCGACGAATTCGGCCGCAGCGCGGTCAACGCCGACGAGATTATCGAAATCCTCTATTCGAGCGCGATCGAGCAGCGCATCCGCGACTGCGTCCGGCTCCGCGCCGACCAGCCGCTGAGTCTGGTCGGCATCGGCGCCGGGGTGCGGCTGCTGGTCCGCCAGGAAAAGTACAACCAGCCCCACGACGTGATCCGGCTGCCGGTCGCCGAAGTCGCCAAACTCGCCGACCAGGCGATGCGCGCCGATCCCGAGAAGCTGGCCCGCAAGCTCAATATCCCCGACCACCTCGCGCTCAGTCTGGCTCCCTGCGGGAGTCTGGTCACTTATTTCCTCAAGGAATTCACCTGCGGCGAAATGATCAACCCGGCCACCACCACCCGGTCGGCGCTGATTTACGATCTCGTCCGCAAGGTCGGCAACGTTCAAGCCGATCCCTTTCACGACGACATCATCGCCGCCGCCGAGGGGATCGGGCGCAAGTACGGGATCGACCTCGGCCACGCCCGCAGCGTGACCGGCACCGCGCTCAAAATTTTTGACAAGCTCAAGCGCTTCTACGACTTTCCGCCGCGCGCCCGGCTGCTGCTCGAAGTCGCCGGGATGCTCCACGACGTCGGACGCTTCGTCGATACCCGGCAGCACCACAAGCACTCCTATTACCTCATCGTCAACGCCCAGGTGCCGGGCCTGACCGTCGCCGAGCAGCAGATCGTCGCCACCGTCGCGCGCTACCACCGCAAAGCGGGACCGAAGTCGTCCCACCCCGAGTACATTTCGCTTTCGTCGGAGGAGAAGGTGCTGGTGCTGAAGCTCGCGGCGATCCTGCGGGTGGCCGACGCGCTCGACCGGGCGCACCTCCACCGCATGCGCGACATGACGCTGCGGCTGCGCGGCGACGAATTTTTTATTCTGGTCGCGGAGGCGGCGCAGCTCAATCTCGAGAGTCTCTATCTGGAGGCCAAGGGCGATATGTTCCGCGAGGTCTTCGGACTCAAAATCCGCCTCGGCGACGTTCTGGAGGGACGATAACAATGAGTGATTTACGCAAACGCGACCCCTATTACATCAGTCGCGAAATCAGCTGGCTCGACTTCAATTCGCGGGTCCTCGACGAGGCGGCGACCACCGCCAATCCCTTGCTCGAAAGGCTCAAATTCCTGGCCATTTTCAGCAGCAACCTCGATGAATTCTTCATGGTCCGGATCGCCGGACTCCGGCAGCTGGTCGCGCTTGAGCAGGACGAACCCGACCCCGCCGGGGTGCGCCCCTCGGAACAATTGACCGCGCTGCGCAAGATGCTCGACAAACTCCTGCCCCGGCGCCTCGCCATTCTCCACGAAGTGCTGGCGGCGCTGGAGGAGCACCGGATCCGGATCCGCCGCCCCCGCGACCTCGACGCCGAGACGGTGCGCAAACTCCGGCGCTATTTCGACGCCCGCATCCTGCCGGTGCTGACCCCGCTCGCAGTCGATCCGTCGCACCCCTTTCCGATCCTCAACAGCGGGGCGATCGAGCTGGCGGTGAGCATGACTCCGCCGGACCGGAGCGATTTGGTCTACGCTTTCGTCGAAGTTCCCGAGGTGCTGCCGCGCTTCATCGAGGCCGAGGACGGCGCCCCGGGCAAGACCTTTGTGCTGCTCGAGGAATTGATCATGGACAACCTCGACAAGCTTTTCACCGGCTGCCGGATCGACGAATTTTTCCCGTTCCGGATCACCCGCGATATGGATTTTACCGTCGAGGGCGAGGGGGTCGAGGATTTGCTGGCCCGGATCGAGCGCAATTTGCTTCAGCGCCGCCAGCGCGAGCCGATCCGGCTGGAGATGCCGGAGCATGCCTCGGGCGGCCTCGCCGACTGGCTTCGCGGCCAGCTCCAGCTCGAGGAGCAGTTCTGCTACCCGGGGACGGGGCCGCTCTACCTCAAGCAGTTCTTTGAACTGGTCGCCAAAGCCGCCGCGCCGGGCTTGCTCGAACCGGTCTGGATGCCGATCATGCCCCCCGAATTCGAACGCCCGGGCAGCATTTTTGAAATCATCGAAGCCAATTCTCCGCTGCTGCTGGCGCCGCCCTTTCACACCTTTTCGCCGATCGTCCGGCTGCTTGAGGAGGCGGCGGAGGACCCCGACGTGCTCGCCATCAAGCAGACCCTCTACCGCGTCAGCGGCAATTCGCCGGTGGTCCGGGCGCTCCAGCGCGCCGCCGAAAACGGTAAACAGGTGACGGTGATCGTCGAACTCAAAGCCCGCTTCGACGAGGGCAACAACATCGTCTGGGCGCGCAAACTCGAAGAGTCGGGCGCCCACGTCGTCTACGGGGTGAGCGATCTCAAAATCCACTGCAAGGCATTGCTGGTGGTCCGCCGCGAAGAGGGTTACATCCGGCGCTACGTCCACCTCGCGACCGGCAACTACAACGACAAGACGGCGGCGCTCTACACCGATTTGGGCATCATGAGCTGCGACCCCGAGCTCTGCTCCGACATCGCCAATCTCTTCAACGTGATGACCGGCTACTCCGCCCCCCCGGCGGACTGGAACCGGATCGCGGTGGCGCCCTTTGACCTGCGCCAAAAACTGCTCGATCTGATCGACCGTGAAACCCGCTTCGCCGCCTCCGGCCAGAGCGCCCGGATCGTCGCCAAAATGAATTCGCTCTCCGACCCTGAGGTGGTGAGCCATCTCCACGCGGCGGCCGCCGCCGGGGTCAAACTCGACCTTATTGTCCGCGGCATCTGCTCCTTCAAGCCGGGCAAAAAGGAGAACGTCAGGGTGGTCAGTATCGTCGACCGGTATCTTGAGCACACCCGGCTTTTCTGTTTCCACAACGGCGGCGCGCCGGAGTATTATCTCGCCAGCGCCGACTGGATGTACCGCAACCTCAGCCGCCGGATCGAGCTGATGTTCCCGATCGAGAGCCCGAAACTCCGTAAAATTCTCGACCGGCTGCTGGCGCTTCAGCTGGCCGATACCGAAAAGGGGCGGCGGCTGCTGGTCAACGGGCGCTACACCCGCAACCTCGCCGCCAAACACACGCCGGAGCGCAGCCAGGCGGCGACCTACCGCTATTTCCAGACCCTCGCCGAGGCGGCCAAGGCGGCCGAGGCCAGCGGGGTGCTCAAAGTTTACTCCAATACCGGCAGCGACCATGCCAAAACACGAGAGGCAAGTGAAAAATGAAATGCGTCGGCATCCTGACTTCGGGCGGCGACAGTCCCGGTTTGAACGCGGCGATCCGCGCGGTGGGCAAGACGATCATCCGCGAAGGCTACCGGCTGATCGGATTCCGCGACGGCTTCGAGGGGGTCGCCTTTGACCGCACCATGCTGCTGGAGAACGAAACCTGCTCCGGCATCCTCACCGTCGGCGGCACCATCTTGCGCACCAGCCGCAACAAGCCCAACAAGATGCCGGTCGGCAAAAACACCATCGACATGACCGACGCGATCGTCGAAAACTACCGCAAGCACCAGCTCGAGTGTCTGATCTGCATCGGCGGCGGCGGCACCCACAAGAATGCGCTTTTGCTCCAGAAGGCGGGGCTCAACATCGTCACCTTGCCGAAAACCATCGACAACGACGTCGCCCACACCGATTCGACCATCGGCTTCGATACCGCGCTGACGGTGGCGACCAGCGCGATCGACAGCCTCCACTCCACCGCCAGCAGTCACAAGCGGGTGATGCTGGTCGAGATCATGGGCCACAACGCCGGCTGGCTGGCGCTGGGCAGCGGTCTCGCCGGCGGGGCCGACGTGATTTTGATCCCGGAAATCACCTACACGGTGGAAAACGTCGCCGCCGCGCTGCAGCAGCGTTCGCGTGAGGGCAAACTCTTCAGCATCGTTCCGGTTGCCGAGGGCGCGCTGTCCAAAGATCAACGCGATCATCTCGCCGCCCTCGAAAAACGCCGCGCCGAGACCAAAAAAGGCCCCGAACGCGATGCGATCAAGCAGGAGATCACCGCCTTTGAGACCGGCAGTTCGACCCGGCTTTTTGAACTTGCCAAGAAACTCGAAGCCTTGACTTCGCTGGAAACGCGGGTGACCATCCTCGGCCATCTCCAGCGCGGCGGTTCGCCGTCGCCCGCCGACCGGCTGCTCGCCACCACCCTCGGAGCGGCCGCCGCCAAAGCGGTGCTGAACCGTCAGTACGGGGTGATGATCGCCGATTATAACGGCGGGGTCAAGCACGTGCCGATCGAGGAGGTCGCCGGGGTGCGCAAAGTGGTGTCGGTCGACCATCCCTGGGTGCGTTGCGCCCGCAAGCTCGGGGTCAACTTCGGAGATTAACGATGGCGATCGAGATCGAACGTAAATTCCTGCTCGCCGACAACTCCTGGCGCGCCGCCGCCGGGCCGGGGCGGACGATCCGGCAGGGGTACTGCAACACTGCGCCGGAGCTGACCTTGCGGGTCCGCATTTACGGCGACGAGGCTTTTCTCACCGTCAAGGGCCGGAGCGATACCGCGGCGCGGAGCGAATTCGAATACCCGATCCCGGTCGCCGACGCCGAGGCGATGCTGGCCGAATTCTGCGCCGGCAAAATCGTCACCAAGATCCGCCACCTGGTGCCGTTCGGGGGCAAAACCTGGGAAGTGGACATCTTTGACGGCGACAACGTCGGCCTCGAAGTCGCCGAGCTGGAGCTGACCAGCCTCGACGAGCCCTTTGATCTCCCGCCGTGGATCGGCCCCGAAGTGACCGCCGACCGCCGCTACAGCAACGGCTCGCTCGCCCGCAATCCCTATTGCAACTGGCGTTGAAAAGTCAAAAGAGAGCAAGGATGCTCAATCGCCGGCAAGAATTACGGCCCGGTCGATGCTATAGTAAAACCGATCGAAAGGCCGGCGGCAGACGCTCCGGCCGTACTCAGGCAATCACCGGCTAGCCGGCAATCAGGATGGGAACGAACATGACTTCAAGAGAACGGGTGAAAAGCGCTTTGAATTTCCGTCAGCCCGACCGCATTCCGGTCGACTTCGGGGCGACCGCGGTGACCGGGATCCATGCGAGCATCGTGGCAAAACTCCGCGAGTATTACGGACTCGAGAAGCGGCCGGTCAAAATCCACGAGCCGTTTCAGATGCTCGGCTGGGTCGACGACGACCTCGCCGCCGCGCTGGGGGTCGACACCGTATCGGCGATGCCCCGCGGCACCATGTTCGGCAACCTCAACACCGCCTGGAAACCGTGGCGGACGCCGTGGGGCCAGGAAGTGCTGATCGCCGCCGACACCGAATTTGAAACCGTACCCGACGGGTCGGTCGCGGTCTATCCCGGAGGCGACCGGACGGTGGGGCCGTCGGCGCGGCTGACCTCCGGCGGCTTTTTCTTTGACGCGATCATCCGGCAGGAGCCCTTCGACGAGGACAACCCCAGTGTCGAGGATAATCTTGAGGAATTCGCCATCCTCTCCGACGCGGTGATCGGCGAGATCGCCGCGAGTTGCCGCGAAGCCGTGAGCACCGGCCGGGCGGTGGCCTGCGGGGGGCCGGGCACCGCGCTCGGCGATATCGCGCTGGTGCCGGCGACTCAGCTCAAAGCGCCCAAAGGCATCCGCGACGTCGCCGAGTGGTATATGTCGCTCCTGCTCCGGCCCGATTTCGTCAAAGGCGTCTTTGAGCGCCAGACCGAAATCGCGCTTGAAAACCTCAAAAAGCTCAACCTCGCCGCCGGCAAGGACATCGACGTCCTCTTCCTCTGCGGCACCGACTTCGGCACCCAGATTTCGACTTTCTGCAACGCCGAAACCTTCCGTGAACTCTATTTGCCCTATTACCGCCGGATGACCGATTACATTCACGCCGAAACCGACTGGAAGGTTTTCAAGCACTCCTGCGGCGCAGTGATGCCGCTCATCGACTGCTTTATCGAGGCCGGGTTCGACATTCTCAATCCGGTCCAGTGCTCGGCCGCCGGGATGGATCCGGTCGAGCTCAAACGGCGCTTCGGCCGCAAGCTGACTTTCTGGGGCGGCGGGGTGGACACCCAGAAGGTACTGCCTTTCGGTACGCCCGCCGAAGTGAAGCACCAAGTGCTTGAACGCTGCCGGATCTTCGGCGAAGGCGGCGGCTTCGTCTTCAACACCGTCCACAATGTCCAGGCGAAAACCCCGATCGAAAACCTCGCCGCGATGTTCGACGCGATCCGCGAGTTCAATCAAAAAGGATAATCTTATGGCTTTGCGCAACCTGAGTCCCCAAGTGATGTTCCGCCGCCTCGCCGAGGCGCATCCGTCGCTATTCGCCTTTGACGCCCGCGAGCGCTCGTTCGCCGACTGGAAAGCGGAGGTGAAACCCCGGGTGCTCGCCACGCTGGGCGACTTTCCCGCCAAAGTTCCGGCCGAGCCCGAACTGGTCGCCGAGTGGGACGAAAACGGCATCTTTCACCAGCGTTGGCTGATCGAAGTCGGGGAGTTCATTGCGGCGACGGTGGCGGTGGCTTATCCCGGGCGCCCGGAGTCGCGCAAGCGCCCGGCGATCCTCTGCTGCCACGGCCACGGCCCTTTCGGCAAGGAGCCGGTGATGGGCAACACTTCGAGCCCGGATCTCCGCGCCGCGATCGAGGCCCACAACTACGACTACGGACGGCAGATGGCCGCGGCCGGGTTCGTCACCTACGCGATCGACTGGATGGGGTTCGGCGAGCGCAACGACAGCCGCAAGCCGAACCACTTCAGCAACGGCGCGGGCCGCGACTGGTGCAATTTGATCTACCTCAACGCCACCATGCTCGGGATGACTTCGCTCTCGATGAACGTCGCCCAGGGGATGGCGGCGACCGATTTCGTCGCCGGACTGCCCGGCGTCGATCCGGACCGGCTCGGGGTGATGGGACTCTCCGGCGGCGGGACGATGTGCCTCTGGTCGGCCTTCTGCGATCCCCGCTTCAAGGCGGCGGAAATCATCTGCTACAGCGACCTCTGGTCGAATTTCGGCTTCCGCGACTTCAATTACTGCGGCATGCAAGTCGCGCCGGGGTTGTTCAAACTGGTCGATCTCCCCGATTTGCAGGGATTGCTCGCGCCGCTGCCGCTCTTGGTCGATATCGGGGCACACGACACCTGTTTCAACGTCGACGGTGCGATGAAGTGCTATCGCAAGCTCGAGCGGATCTATCGCGCCGCCGGCGCCGCCGAGCAGCTCGAACTCGACTTCTTCCCCGGCGAACACGGCTGGGGCGGCAACAAGTCGAAGGCCTTTTTCGGCAAGTATCTCTAAAAAACGCGGCCGCCGGAACCATCCGGCGGCCGTGAACACGCTTTATTTCGCCGCGCCGGTCCCGGTCGCGGCATTTTTTTCGGCTTCCGCCTTGGCTTTTGCTTCAGCTTCCGCCTTGGCTTTTGCTTCAGCTTCCG
>CAZRFG010000140.1:0-8870 GCA_964599205.1 uncultured Victivallaceae bacterium | reverse complement strand
TCCACAAGATCAACCAGTATCTCGACCGCCACTACGCCGGCGAGGTCACGCTGAAGCAACTGGCAAAATACCTCGCCTGCAGCGAGTCGGCGCTGACCCATTATCTCCACGACGAGCATCGGACCTCATTCAAGAAACTCCTCACCGCCAAACGGCTGGCGGCGGCGGAGGAGTTGATGAAAAGCCGTCCCGAGCTCTCGATCGCTGAAGTCGCCCATCAGGTCGGCTACCGCGACCAGTGCTATTTTTCGCGGGTCTACCGGGCGGCGCGGCAGCATCCGCCGGGCGAGGGGAGACGATTTGCCGGCTCCGGCAACGGTGAAGAATGAAAAACGCCGCCCGGAAAGGGGCGGCGCGGCGAAGACGGCGGCCGGCAATTTCAGTTGCGGTCGAAGTAGTTGTCGGGGTTGGCATTGGTCGAGCCGAAGCGGAAGGGATCGAGCAAATAGGGGTTGTTGCCCGCGGCCAGGATGGTCATACCGGTCTCGACTTCGACGCCTTTTGCATTGCTGACGTGACCGTCGAGCCAGTTGATATTGGCCTGCCCGGCATGACGGAGCATCGGCGCGCCTTTGTTGGCGACAAAGTAATCTTCGAGCATTGAGCTTCCGGTAGTGGTGCGGTCGGCTTTGGCGGAATCGACGGCGAGGAGGGTTTGACTCGGCCTTTTTACCTGGGTGGTTTTTGCCGGACTGCCGCCGTAGACGGTTAAGCCGCCGGTCTGGCCGAGGCGGCTGCTGGAGCCAAGGTAACGGTAGTTGTAGCCGTAGTCAAAATAGGTGAATACCGAGCCGGTCCAGCCGCTGTTGGCGGTGACGTTGCGGTAGTCGGCGGCGGAGGTGGCCGGGGTCATGTTTTCCGGACAATAAAACTGCCGCAGCGAATTGCTTTTGATCCCGAGATAGCCGCATTCGCCGAGGGTGCCGACCCAGTACTGGGCGAGACCGGCACTGTTGATTTTGTAATAGGGCACACAGAAGTCGTCGTAGTCATTGCTGTAAAACAGGACATAACCGGCGACCTGTTTCGTGTTATTTTTGCATGACGTGTTGCGGGCGGCGCCGCGCGCCTTGTTGAGGGCTGGCAGCAGCATCGAGGCCAGAATCGCGATGATCGCGATTACCACCAGCAGCTCGATCAGAGTGAACGCTGATTTCTTCATGTTTTGAATCTCCCTGGATATGGTGAATGGTGTCGGTCAACGTCTATATTATAGAGAAAAGCTTTTTGAAAACAAGGCGGATCGACGGCGGTGATTCAAGAAACCGGCAATAAATTTGAATAAAGATGAATCAGTTGCTCTTTCTGGATTGCAAAGTTGATGGTTTTCGATTATTATTATGGTGGACAAATACCAATATGATCACTTGGGAGATTGAATCATGATGCGAATCGTATCCGGATGTCTGGCCTTTTGTGCCGGACTGACACTTGCGGCTGAGCCGGTCAAAATCGCCGCCGGCAAGCCGACCGAGTTTTCGCTGGTCGAGGCGGCGGCGCTGAATCCGCAGCGTGCCGCGACCGTCGAACAGCCGAGCTTCAAGAACGGCAAAGGACTGGCGCTGAAACCCGGCGTCGAGCCGCTGGTCGCGTCAAAAACGGATCACACGGCCGACTTCACGGTGGCGATCCAGGCCGAAAAGCCGGGACGGTACGCGATTTACGGGATTACCGCGGTGGACGACTTCGGCGCTTCGTTCCGGCTCAAGTGGCGCAAGGAACAGCCGCATTATTATCTCAAAATGCAACTCGACGGCAAGCTTCCCACCATCCGCAACTCCTATTCGCCGTGGCGCGATCTCGACCGCAATCTCACTGAACTCGGCAAGTTCGAATTGACCGGCAAGGTTCAGCAGCTCGCCTTTCAGCTTCCGCGCGGCATCCGCATCGAGGGCCTGCGCTTCGCCCCGGTGGGCAAAGACGTGATCACCCCGGAAATGGAAGCTTATCGCCCCGCCACCGTGCCGCCGGCTAACACCCATCCCCGCGTCTGGATGCGCGACGAGTCCTTTGCGCGAGTTCGCGCCAACCTCGCCAAACCGGAAAATCAGGCGATCTACGCCAAACTCCGCGCCGCCGCGGTCAAGCCCTATCCGGTGGAAATCGATCCCGCCTGGGAAAAAGGGCCGGACAAAGACCTCGAAGAGGCGATCGCCAACAAGGCCTTTGTCGCGCTGGTCGAAAACGATCCCAAGCTCGCCCGTGAAACCGTCGACCTCGCGCTCCGCTACTTCCGGGTGCTCGAATTCGGCAACGCGATGGACATCACCCGCGAAATCGGCGCGGCGATCTACACCGCGGCGCTGGTTTACGACTGGTGTTATCCCGCGATGACCCCGGCCGAGCGCGACTTTCTGCGCGGCCGGATGCTCACCTGGGCCGAAGACATGGAGATCGGCTGGCCGCCGGTCCGCCAGCTGGTGGTCACCGGTCACGGCAATGAGTGGCAGGTCTGCCGCGATCTTCTGGCGATGGCGATCGCGATTTACGACGAAGACCCCGTGCCCTATCGCAACATCTCGTACCTGCTGCTGGAGAAACTGATCCCGATGCGCAAATTTGAATACCAGTCGCCCCGCCACGACCAGGGCAACAATTACGGGTATCTGCGCTACGGCTGCGACCTCCATGCCGCCCTCATGCTCGAGCGGATGGCGGGCAAACCGGTGTTCGACCCCAATATTTACGGCGTGATCGACTTCTGGACCTACAGCCGGACTCCCAACAATGAAATGCTGCCCTGCGGCGACTATATGCTGCGCAAAAAGTACTGGAAGTATCCGTTGACCACCATGCTGGCCCAGGCCGGGAGCCGCAGCGCCCAGGTCAAGGGCGAAATGATGCGCCAGGACTCCTTCGGCTTGTTCCCGCTGATGGCGCTGCTCTTCAACGATCCCGACCTCAAGCCGGATATGGGCTTTGACACGCTGCCGCTCAGTATCGACTTCGGGCCGATCCTCGGCGGGCTGATCGCGCGCACTTCGTGGGATATGGCCGACGACTCCAGCGCGGTGATCGCCGAGGTCAAAGGCGGCGGCTACAACTTCGGCAACCACCAGCACTCGGATTCCGGCGCGGTTCAGCTTTACTATCGCGGGCTGCAGATCGTCGACCTCGGGCAGTACCGTTTTTACGGCACTCCCTACGACTTCAACTTCGCCAAGCGCTCGATCTCCCACAGTATGATGCTGGTCCACGATCCCGATGAAAAGTTCAACCCGGGCTGGGGCACGATTGCCTGCGTCAACGACGGCGGCATCCAGCTCAACCAGGTTCCCGCCGAGAGCCCGGAAATGGTCCAGACCGATCCGCGTTTCTACCGCGGCAAAGTGATCGCATCCGGCTTCGGCCCGGACCGGATGAAACCCTTGGTGAGTTATTTCGCGGTCGACCTCAAAGGGGCCTATTCGGCCAAGGTCGAGGACTACAAGCGCAATTTCGTTTTCTGGAACACCGGCCGCGCCGGGGAACCGGCGATTATCGTCATCTACGACGCCATTCGTTCGGCCGATGCCTCGTTCCGCAAGGATTTGCAATTTAATACGTTCGGCAAACCGGAAAAAACCGCGTCGGGTTTCGTCACCACCAACCGCAATCCCGCCGGCGTCGGCCACGTCTATTTGGACATGCTGACCCCCGGCGTCAAAATGGAGATCAAAACCGGCGCGGCCGCCCGCACCTACGGCGACGTGACTTATCAGCTGCCGCTCCCCGAGGACTGGATTGCCGACGCCAGCCGGGTGGTGTTTACGCCGGAAAAACCGAGCAAGGGCGACACTTTCGTCACCGTTCTTCGCGCCGTCCCGGATGACGCCAAGCCGTCGCCGGCAAGCTGCCTTGCTTCCGGTCCGGTGCTGACCGTTTTCTGCGGCGAAACCGCCACTGTTTTCCCGGCCGACGGGGTGCTGCTCAAAAAAGGCTTCAACGTCGAAATTCCGGCCGCGTTCAAAAACGGGCATCTCCTCGCCACCAACCTTGCCGCCGGCAAATGGACGGTCAACGGCAAAACTTATTCCGTTGAACCCGGCCGCCACAGCTTGCTGCTGGAGGTCAAGGGCGGCGATCAACTCGCGTTCAAAATGGAGTGATTCATGCCGAAATTAGGATTCATCCCGCCCAAGCCGCGCCGGGCGGCGGCGCTGATCGAATACCTCGAAACCGCGATCGTCACCGGTGAACTGGTGACCGGCAACCGGGTTCCGTCGCTGCGCGAGCTGGAGCAGAAGTTCAACCTGAGCTACAGCACCGTGCAGCGGGCGGTGGCCTATTTGTGCGCCCGCGGCCTGCTGGAGAAAGCCGGCCAGCAGATCCTGATCGGCAACCGCTCCGGCGGCGCAACCCAGGCGCGCAAAGCGGTTCGCAAGATTCTGGTCATCATCCATTCCGCGCGGATGGCGCAGCGGGCCGGACTGTATCTGACCGCGCTGCAGGGCATTCGCACCGCCGCGCTGGAGAAGGACTGCCTGCTCGATGTGATGCCGGTGTCGTGGGATGTTTCGGCCGCGGAACTGCGGCAGGCGATCGAGCGGGTCGACGGGGTGATCCTCCTGATGGAGTCGGACAATCTGCGCGACGTTCTGCCGGTGGCGCTGCCGGTGGTGGGGGTCCAGACGGTGACCGACTTCGGCGGGCGGATTTCGCTGATCGATATCGATCCCCTCAACGCCGCCGAACAGGCCGCAACCTATTTTTTTGACCGCAAGCTTCGCCAGAGCAAGATCTACATCGCCCGTTTCCCGAGCTACCAGATCCGCGCCGACGCCTTCCGCAACCGCTGGGTGGCGGCGGGGCTGCCGGAGCCGGAGATGATTCACCATAACAAAATGGATGAAATTTTTGAGCTCGACTTCGCCGCCGACACCGCGCATTACTTCACCTCCGACTCGATGCTCGAGGTGTATTGCATGGATTATGCCCGGCGCTTTCCCGGGCGGTCGCTGCCGGACGACGCGCCGGTGCTCGGGATCGACGGCAAGCGCCTGATCAACCCGGATTTCCACCGTTTCCCGACCATTGCGGTCAATTGGCTCGAAATCGGCCGGACCGCCTTTGAAGAGTGCAATTCGCTGATCGATTCTCCCGGACGGCCGCGCCGCCGGATCTGGATTCCGGGCACACTGGTGCTCAATGGCGAATTGGATGGAAAAAGCCCCGATCTGCCTTGACTTGGGCAAAAAGGGGTGCTATATTCGCTCGATCGATATCCTGATTTGAATAAGGAGTACGATGAGCGAGAAGAAAATCATCAAGCCGGTTCCGCTTTGGAAAATCCTGGCCGGATTGATCGGCGCGTTTACCGTTCTTTTCGCCGCCACCTTGCTTTTTGCGAGGCTGGTTACTCCTGATACCAGGCCCCGCCCGCTGCGCTGGAGCAAGGAAGAGATCGCCGCCGCCGAGCGCGTCCGCCATATTCCCGACAAACCCGAAGCGCACCACCGCGTCGCCCTTGACATCCCCGAAGCCGAATATGCCCGGGCGCGGAAATGGGCGGAAAAAAATCCCGAAGCTTCGCTTGAAGCGGTCGAGCGCGCGGTGGCCGCGGGAGAACTGCCCCGCTGGTATCCGCGCGGCCAGTCGCCGTTGATGGATCGGGTCGATTATCCGCCGGTGGCGGAGCGGGTCGGTCCGGAGCCGGTGGTGATGCGCGGGAGCGAGGGGCCGGGACAGTATGGCGGGGTATGGGTGCAATGCATCGCCGGGGCGACCTCCGAAGCCGACGCGGCGGCGACGCGGATGTCCTATTCCCGTCTTTTCCGCTTCAGTCCCGACGGCACCCCGATCGTGCCCCATATCGCCAAGGGCTATGAAATCAAGGAAGGCGGCCGGATCTGGGAGATCGAGCTTCGTAAAATCCGCTGGAGCAACGGCGACCCGGTGACCGCCGATGATATGCTCTTTTTCTGGAACGATGAAATGCTTGATCCCGCGGTCGGTGGCGGTTCCGCCTACAAGCAGTTCACCATCGGCGGGGTTGCGCCCAAACTGGAGAAGCTCTCCGAACACAAAGTCCGCTTCACGTTTGCCGAGCCGCGCGGCGATTTCCTGGAGATTCTGACCTATCACAATGCGATTTCGCCGTCGGCTTTTCTCCGGCGCTATCATCCGCGTTACGGCGACCAGGCCTTTCTCGAAGCCGAGATGAAGCGCTACAATGCGCCGCATCCGCGCGCGTTGTATAACTTCGTCAAAGTCAACAACCCGGAACTGCCGGTGCTGAGCCCCTGGACCTATCGCCAGTACACCACCATGTCGCCGATTATTTTCGTCCGCAATCCCTATTATTTCGCGGTCGACGAACAGGGGCGGCAGCTGCCCTATATCGACCGGGTGCAGTATGAATTGCTGGATGCGATGATGCTGCCGCTGGCGGTGGCCAACGGCCGCTCCGATATGCAGTTCCGCTATCTGCGGTTTGAGAACTACACCGAGTTCGCCGCCCGGGCCAAGGCAAACGGCTTCCATCTTCGGGGCTGGGTGCCGGGGACGCGGAGCGAGTGGCTGCTCTATCCCAACCTCAACCGGGCGGTGTCCGACGCCGACGCCGGTTCGGCGTTCAAGGCGAAGTTGTTGTATCATGCGGATTTCCGCAAAGCGCTGTCACTGGCGATCGACCGCGAAACCGCGATCCGGGCGGTCTACTCGGGGATGGCCAAGCCGTGGCAGGTCGATCCGGGGCCGGCTTCGGAATATTCGTCGGAAAAGCTGCGTCATGCGTATACCCGGCACGACCCCGCCCGCGCCAATGCGATGCTCGATGAACTCTGGCGGCAGATGGGCCTTGATCCCGCCGTCCGCCGCGACGGCTACCGCTGCGACGAAAAGGGGGAGCCGGTGACCTTTTATCTCTCCTACGCCGACTTCACCGGGCTCGGTCCGGCGCAGTTTGTGATCGACGACTGGCAAAAGGTCGGCATCCGGATGATTTACCAGCTCTGCTCGCGTTCGCTGCTGATGCTGAAAATGAACTCGCGGAGTTTCGACTTTTTCGTCTGGACCAGCGAGTCGGAGATGGTGCCGATGCTTTCGCCGCGCTGTTTCGTCGCGACCAGCACCGAATCGATCTACGCGATGGGCTGGGGAAGCTGGTTCATGCGCAACGGCTTCTATAACGACCCGCGGTCGAAGAATCCGGGATGCATTCCGGTTCCGTCGGATCACCCGATGTACCGCTCGCTCGAACTCTACGAGCAGGCCGTCCGCAGCGGGAGCGAAAGCGAAAAAGTTGCGCTGATGAGTCAAATCACCGACATCGCCGCCGACAATCTCTGGACCATCAACATCGGCTGCGCGCCGCCCAAGCTGATTGTGGTTTCCGACAATCTGCGCAATGTGCCGGAAAAGGCGACCGACGGTTATTTCTTTTATTCCCCCGGGCACACCGGAATTGAAACTTATTATTTCGACCGTCCCAACCGCGCCGCCGACGCCGATACGGTCAACCAGTTGAGCAAGACCGACCGGCTGCCGCCGGCGCTCGGCGAACCGCTCAATCTGACCGGCAAACTGATCCGCTGGACACTCTGGGCGCTGGCGGCGCTGGCGGTGGCGCTGGTGAGTCTGCGCCATCCTTTTGTGCTGCGGCGTCTGATGATCATGGTGCCGACGCTGCTGGTGATTTCGATCTGCGTTTTCACCATCGTCCAATTGCCGCCGGGGGATTTCCTCAGCAACCGGATTCTGCAATTGCGCGAATCGGGGGCGACGCCGGAGCAGATCGATACCAATATCAACGACTTGCGCGACCTTTTTCACTTCGACGATCCGGGTTGGAAGCGTTACTGCCGCTGGATGGGGTTTTATTATTTCACCACGTTTGACAAACGCGACGCCGGATTGCTGCAGGGGAATATGGGGTACTCGATGGAGAACAACAAGAGCGTCAACGCGCTGGTCGGCGACCGGATTACGCTGACCGTGGTGCTGTCGCTTTTCACCGTGCTCTTCACCTGGTGTTTGGCGCTGCCGATCGGGATTTACTCGGCCTGCCGGCAATATTCGCCGGGGGATTATCTGATTTCGATCATCGGCTTTCTCGGGATGTGCGTGCCGTCGTTCCTGCTGGCATTGATCCTGATGGCGCTGACCGGGATCACCGGCCTTTTTTCGGCGGAGTACGCGGTCCAGCCGTACTGGGACTGGGGCAAATTCGAGGACATGATGCGCCACATCTGGGTGCCGGTGGTGGTGGTGGGGATTGCGGGCACCGCCGGGATGATCCGGATCATGCGGGCGAATCTGCTTGACGAACTCGGCAAGCCCTATGTGGTGACCGCGCGGGCCAAGGGGATGACTCCGGTCCGGCTGCTGTTCAAATACCCGGTGCGGGTGGCGCTCAATCCGTTTATTTCGGGGATCGGGTCGCTCTTTCCGGCGCTGGTGTCGGGGAGTTCGATTGTGGCGATCGTGATGAGTTTGCCGATGGTGGGGCCGCTGATGCTGGCGGCGCTGTTCAGTCAGGATATGAATATGGCAGGATCGATGCTGATGGTGCTGAGTATGCTGGGGGTATTGGGAACGCTGGTGAGCGACCTGTTGCTGATGCTGGTGGATCCGCGGATCCGGATTGGGGGAGGGCGGACCAAATGAGATTCTTCAAACCCCGTCCGGTATTGACCTACGACATGCTCGACCAGCGGCGGCTGATGCTGCTCAAATTCCGCAAACACAAGCTTGCGGTGTCGGCGGCGTTCATGTTGACGGCGCTGTATCTGATGGCGATTTTCGCGCCGTTTTTCGCGCCGTACGGGAAATACGAGCGCAATCTCGACTATGCGTACGCGCCGCCGCAGAAGCTCGGTTTCGACTTCAAGCGGGGGTTGTACGCCAAGGGGTTGAAGCAGAAGATCGATCCGGTGACATTGAATTGTTAT
>CAZRFG010000139.1:0-9059 GCA_964599205.1 uncultured Victivallaceae bacterium | reverse complement strand
GCAGGAGACTCATAATCTCTTGGTCCTCGGTTCAAGTCCGGGCGGATCCACCATTCTCTCCTTCCGCCGGTCTTTGCAAATAGGCCTTTTGACTGCTATATTACCCCAAATTCTTCAGTGCAAAAGGAGGCGGCTTCGATGGCAATGGTATGGCGACAGCAGCGGCAGAGCGTTTTTCCGCCTGCCGAGACGGCGGGGGAGGGCGGGGCGCTCGGGTATACCAACGAGCTCGACTGCCGGATGCTCGCCGACGCTTACTGGCACGGGATTTTTCCATGGCCTTACGAAAAGGAGACGGTGCTTTGGTGTTCGCCGCCGGCGCGCGGCGTGCTGTTTCTCGATCGCTTCCATCTTCCCCGGCGGTTGCGGCGGGAGTTGAAGTCGATGTCCTTCGAGTTCCGCATCGACACCGCGTTTGACGGGGTGATCGAGGCTTGCGCCGCTGTGCCCCGCCCGGGACAGCCGGGAACCTGGATCACGCCCAAATTGATCACCGCGTACAAGCAGTTTCACCGCCTCGGCTTTGCTCACAGTTTCGAGGCCTTCGATCCGGCGGGGAACCTCGCCGGAGGGATGTACGGGGTTTCGCTCGGCAGACTCTTCTGCGGCGAAAGCATGTTCTTTCACCAGTCGGGCGCTTCCAAATTCGCGCTGGTTCACGCCGTCGAGACGCTCAAGCGCGCCGGGGTGGCGCTGCTCGATACCCAGATGGTGACGCCGGTCACCGCGAGTTTCGGAGCTTGCGAAATTCCCCGCGCCGAATATCTCGAACTCCTCGCGCGATATCGCGGCGGGCCGCTCGCATTCAGCGTTCCAAAAGCGGAACTTTGAGAAATTCCGCCAGCGTCTCCGCGTCGCTTCGCAGCTGCGTCCGATCGCTGTGGTCGACGACATTAATCCGCCGGTTGTCTTTCAGCACCAGATTGAGTTCATAGCTCAGGAATGGCGAATCCTTGGCGGGGCGACACATTTCGGATAGGATTTGCAATGCGACGATTTCGTCGAACGGCACCGGGGCGCGATGGCGGCGGCCGCGGTAAAATATGCGGTCCATCGGGTCGAAAAACGGTTGCTTCAATCGCAAGTACAAGTTCCAAACGAGCGGGCCTCCCAAAAACAAACATGAAGGCAGCAAGAAAAGTCCTTCACGATGTCCGGTTGCCATCAATACGATTCCCAGCAATAAACTGATTGCACCAGCAAGAGAAAACGGAGTCCGAAACAGCCTGCCGAATGAGGGTTTGAACGTATAGCCGCTTTCCGGCGTCGGAACCAGCCGGTGGGTTCGCAAATTGGTTCCGCCCGGCGCGACCGGTATCCAGACCAGATTCTCCGCACGGATGACACCGTCCGTCGCCACCGGTTCGACCTCGAGTTCGCGGTCAAAAACCGGAATTCCGCCGATCGCCGCTGCCATCTCTTGCGCCAAGGCGCGGACTGCCTTAGCCGGGGCGCCGGACAGCAGATTGTAGCGCGCGCCGTAGACGGTGACCAGATTGAGCTGATGGATGGCAGGACTGGAAGCCACCTGAAGTGCCGCGATCTGGTCGAACGGGAAAACCTCGCGGCCGATCCTGAGTTCGCCGACAAGAGGATTGAGCCGGACGGTTTGGCCGCGCCAGATGCAAAAAAACATGATCAGCAAAATTGGTACCGCGAACACCAGTATTTCGTATTTGCGGGCGTGAAAGGCATAGCTCGCGGCAGCCAGTGCGACCAGTATGGTCAGGGCGAAGAAAACAATCGTTCCCGGGTGCCAGCCCAGTTTCAACGAGCCGTCTGCGGTATGGATCAGCCGGGTTCCGAACGAAGTCCGGGCTCCAGATAGCGGCAGCGGTGAGATATCGCGTGAATTCATGGTTGCAGCCCTCCATAACCGCAAACAATACTGCCGGATGGAGCTGATGTCAAACTCGCCAGTGCGGATAAAAAAACTTTTTTTAGCGCTCCGGCGGTTTCTTTTCCGCGGTTTCGGAAGTATAGTATGGTTCAAACATAAAGGTTTGGCATGAAAGTCGTCGTTTTACGCAATCCCGGGTGCGACAGCCGGGACCCGCTTTCGCTGATACTCTTTGAGCGTCTGCTTCAATTGCTGGTGAAAACCGGGATTCCAGACGCGCTGGTGATCTTCGGCGCTTTGACCGGACCCGCCGGTTCCGCCGACCGCAATCGCGCCGCGGTGGCGACCCGGATGCGGCAGCTTGTCGCCGCCAAGATCCCGGCGCCGCTGCTGGCGATCCGGAGCGCCGGCGATTTCCCCGACGAGATGTTCGGCGAAACTTTTCCCGCCCCGGCGGCGGTGACGCCGGTCGGCGAAAATGTCCGCATTGTTCTCTGGCGCGCTGCCGACCCCGGTGTGCTCCGCCGGGCGCGTGAGAATTTCGCCGGAAACATGCTCTGTCTCCTCCCCGCCGAAGAACCGGAAACCGCGGAGCTTGCCGCCGCCTGCGAAGCGTCGCGTGCTTTTCTGCTCCGGAATACCGAGGTGCCGGACTTCAGCACCGAACCTCACGCCTGGCTGGAGCTTGACTGGGAGGATTCGGCCGCCGCGCCGGTGGTGAGCCGGGCCGATTTCCGCTTGCCCCCCGGGTACGACTGGATCGACGGGCACACCCACAGTCCCTTTGCTTATTGCGGCGAAAACATGGACCTCGAGCTGGAAAACCGGCTTTTTGACCGCTTCAATCTTTATGCCGCGGTGGTTACCGAGCATTCCGGCCAGCTCTGCTATTCGCCGCGCGGTTTCTGGGAGGATTGGGTCTGGTTTGATGCCGGCAACGTTCACCCCGACCGGATCAACCGGCTGCCGGATTATCTCGAATATTGCCGCAAACACGCGTCGAGCCGCCACCGGATCGGGCTTGAGATCGACTTTGACCGCCACGGCCGCCCGCTGCTGCCGGAGAACTTCACCCCTGATTGGCGCTGGTCGCTCGGGGCCACCCACCGCCTCGGGCCGGAATTGTCGGCGCGCGAACAAGTTGAACAACTGCTGTTTCTGGTCGACGCGATGGGCCGCTGCGGCATCCGGGTGCTGGCGCATCCGTTGCGCGCCTTGACTGCCCGCAAGATCGATCCCGCGCCGTACTACGACCGGCTGGCGGCGCTGCTGCGGCTGCATGGCATGGCGATGGAGATCAATTTTCACCACCAGTCCTACGATCCGGAGTTCACGCGCCGCTGCATTGACAACGGGGTCAAGCTGACGCTCGGCAGCGATTCGCACAATCTGGCCGATTTCGGCTTGCTCCAGCCTCATCTCAAGCTGTTGCGCGATATCGGGTTCAATGGCGATTACTGCGAAATTCTTTTCGACTATCGTTGATCCGGAGCTTGCATTTTGATTTTTCCGGATTACTTTTCCACAAAAGGAGAGAGCGATCATGGAAAAACTCAATCCGAATTGCCCATGCACCTGGCCGGGATGTGAAAATCACGGCAACTGCCGTCTTTGCCAGGCCAATCACCATCCGCTCGGCGAAAAAACCTGTTGCGAAAAAATCGCCGCCGCTTCTGCCGCTCCCACCGAACCTTGATTGCCTCCGGCGGCCGCGTCGCGCGGAACCGGCGCGCGATGGAATTGCGTTGCGAAGCGTAAATTTTCAAGCTTTTTATTTCATTTTTGTAATAACATCCCTTTCTCCCGGCGTTGCCAAGGGTGACGTTTTGAGCTCGAACTTGTTCATGTTGTGACATTTTTCGCATTTTTTATCATCTCCCTATGCGAAAAAGTTATTTTTTTTACAAAATCGCTTGTTTTTTATCCAAAATTGTTATATAATTAAAATCAGAACCTTTTTGACCGTGTCAGATTTGAACCGCAAATAAACGAGGCGACAGACTTATGCGACAAAAGAAATTCACCCTAATCGAACTTCTGGTGGTCATCGCAATTATTGCGATTCTTGCTGCGATGCTGCTCCCGGCTCTGAATCAGGCTCGGGATCGGGCACGCCAGACGGGGTGCGTCAATAATCTCAAGCAGTGGGCGCTTGGCGTCAATAACTATTACGCGGCTTTCGACGACTATACCATTGCGTATGGCGGGATGGCCTCCTGCTCCCCGACCGGAGCGGCCAGAGACTGGTGGCAGGACGGCAGCTGGCTGGTCAATTCGGTTGACACCGCGGTCGGCGCCACCTGGTCCAATGCCAGCCAGCGCTGGCGCGACGGCAAAAGCATCAACCGCTGTCCGTCCGTAATCGAGGGGATGAAAGCGCAGGGAACCTGGGGCGGCGACTCGCTGCTGCAGAAAAGCTATATGATCAGTTATGCCGTTTCCTGGTCCCAGAAACCGGCGGAATATCCGCTTCAGTTGAGCAAGGGAATGGTCCGCAAGCTCAACGCCTACCGCGATCCCTCCAATATTTACCTGCTGGTCGACAGCCTCTACGGCGGCGGCTTCAATCCGACCGACGCCAGCGCCCTTGATCCCGCCAAGGCCAATCCGAATCCGAGCGTGCTTGACACCACCGCCCCCGGCCGCGTCGGCTACCGTCACCTCGGCAAAACCAACGTCCTGATGTTCGCCGGCAACGTGACCACTTCCAACAAACTCAAACAGGTCAAGAGCTCCACCGATTGCAACGGTTACGGGACTCCGCATATTTACGTTGAATAAGGCAAGAGGGCTTAAAATGCAAAAAAGATTCACCTTGATTGAACTCCTGGTAGTGATCGCGATCATCGCCATTCTTGCCTCGATGCTGTTGCCCGCTTTGAACAACGCACGGGAAAAAGCCCGCCAGATCAGCTGCGTCAACAATCTCAAGCAGTGGCACCTCGGGGCCAACAATTACTATCTTGCCTTCAACGACTACACCATTCCCTATGACGGCCAGCCCCATGCCAACGGCAGCAGCGGCGGCCCGTATAACTGGAACGACAAACGCAGTTGGCTGGTCGGTTCGATCGACGACGGGGCCAAGACCCAGAGTGCGGCTTGGGTCGCCCGCTGGGATCAGGGGCGCAGTTTCAACGGCTGTCCCTCGGTGCGGGTCGAGGACAAAGTGCAGAACCAATGGGTCGGTCAGGATTCGCTGAAGCCCCTCAGTTACACCATGAACGGCGCCACATCCTGGTCGCAGAAGCCGGGTGATAACATGATCGACGCCAGCGGCGCTTCCAAATCACCTCGGGTACGCAAAGTTTCGGTGATTCGCAATCCGAGCAAAGTGGTCTGGCTGGCCGACGGCATTATCGGCGGAGGCAGTTTTAATTCATATGCCGGTGACGCCGCTTTGAACCCCAAAACATATCCCGGATCGTTTGATGTCAATCCAAAAATCGGCAACGTCTGCCGGATCGGTTATCGCCACAGCGGTATGGCCAATCTGATCATGCTCGCCGGCAATACCGCCGCCACCAAGGAAATCATCGGGATAACCGTGTCGAATAGCGGCTACAGCGATCCCAACAAACTTGAAACCGTTTATTGAGCCTTTGCCATATCACCCGAGAGAGAAAGTGAGGTCCCCATGAAAACAACGATCGGATCCTGGTTCGCCGCCGCCGGCATTTTCGGCGCGGTGACAGCTTCGGCGGCCGTCGCCGAACAGCGCTTCGAGGCGGAGAAAGTTCTGCTCAACCAGGAGGCGTTGCAGGAGAACAAAGTCAGCGAGACCAAATGGAATCTCTGGAGCACCGATGCGGATGCCGAAAAGAAATGGTCGGGCGGCGTGGTTATTCAGAGCGCCCCGGTCAAAAAAGACGTCGAACCCGGGTCGACCGCTCCGATTCTCAAATTCAGCATTCCGCTGCCGGAAAGCGGCAAGTTCGATATTATCAACGGCACCGCGTCCCGGGTGATCGGCCTTTCGGTCGACGGCGGCAAGACCTGGAAGAAATTCAACGGCGGCGTGATCGCTGAAAATGTCGACGGCGCCAAGGGCCCGTTTGAATTCCAGATGTCGAATTGTTTCGTCCACGAAGCCAATCCGGGAGCCTGCTACGTCGACTATTTCACCGTGGTTCCGGCCGGGTCGCGCAAGGCGGCCGCTCCCGCCGCGCCGGCTCCGAAGGCCCCCGGTGTCGACAACCCCTCCTTTGAAGCGGCCACTCCCGCGCCGGACAAGGTTCCGGGCTGGTATTTCTGGAAACGCGATGCGGTCGATTCCAAGGCCGCGGTGGTTACCGACGACGTCCGCAGCGGCAAAGCCGCCTGCCGGATCACCGCGCTCGGCACTCAGGACTGGGCTTTTTCCAACCGCACCTTTGCCGTCACTCCCGGCGAAAATTTTGAATTCTCCGGCTGGGTCAAGAACTTGACCGAACAGCCGTTCTCCGCCAACATCCAGATTGTTTCCAACAAGGACAAAAAGGTCGTCCGCTATGATTTCGTCCAGCTCGAAGTCGGTTCCGCCGGCAAAGAGTGGAAGGAATTCAAAGGCGCCTTCACCGTTCCCGCCGGGGTCGATGCGATCACCGTCCGGATGAGCGGCCGCGGCAAGGCCGATTTCCTGATCGACGACTTCGACGTCAAGTCCACCGGCAAGGGTGCGGTTCCCGCCGCCGCTCCGGCCGCGGCCCCGGCTCCCGCCAAGAGCGAAAATGCCGCTCCCGCCGCCGCCGGCGTGCTGGTCGCCAACGGCGACTTCGAAGCCGGCGCGGTCGGCAGTCTTCCCCAGAAATGGGGCTTCTGGAAACGTGAAAATCTCCCCGATACCAAAGCGGTGCTGGTCGGCGAAGCCAAAAACGGCCAGATGGCCTGCCGGATCGTCAGCGTCGGCGAACGCGACTGGGCTTTCAGCGCCGCCGCGATCAAGGTCAACGGCGGGGAAAGCTTCAAGCTGACGCTCCAGGCCAAAAGCAACACCGGCGCGTCGGCCGACGCGTCGATGCAGATTTCCTCGTTCAAGGACGGCAAGACGGTGATCTACGGCAGCATTCCCCTCAAAGGCCTCGGCGCCGACTGGAAGGAATACACCGGCGTGATCGCCGTGCCCAAGGATGCCGGTACTATCACCTTCCGGCTGATCGGCAACGGCAAGTGCGATATTTCGCTCGACGACTTCAAGGCCGAATTGACCACCGAACAACCGGCTGCCGCCGCCGCGGCGGCGCAGCCGGCCGCCAAACCGTTGACCGAGTACAAACCGGTCAACGGTTTTGCCAAGGCGCCGGTCGCCGAAAAACTGGATCGCGGCCTGGTCGCGACCGGTTTTTCCGACGGGGTCTACCTCTCCTGGCGGCTGCTCGCCGCTGACGCCAAAGAGATCGCCTTCGATCTTTTTCGCATCGCCGGCGGGAAGGAGACCAAGCTCAATACCGAGCCGATCCGCCAGACCACCGATTTCCTCGACAAAAACCCGGTCGAGGGCGCCAAGTACGCGGTGCGTCCGGCGGCCGGTTTCACCGGCCTCTCCGGCGAAGCCGACGTCCGGCCGCAGCCCTATCAGTCTTTTGTGCTGAGCGATCCCAAAGCGCGGATCGACAAGGTCGGCATCGGCGACCTCGACGGCGACGGCAAATACGACTATGTCGCCCGGATCGGCACCAGCGTGGTCGACCCCTACCACCTCTACTGGAAAAAATCCCCCGGCACCTACAAACTCGAAGCCTTCACCGCCGACGGCAAGCGGCTGTGGACCAAAGATCTCGGCTGGAACATCGAGCAGGGGATCTGGTACAGCCCCTTTATCGTCTACGACTTCAACGGCGACGGCAAGGCCGAGGTGGCGCTCAAAATGGGCGACGACTCCGACCTCCGTGACGCCGAGGGCAAAGTCAAAACCGGCAACGAATACCTCGCCGTGCTCGACGGCATGACCGGCAATGTGATCGCCAAAGTGCCGTGGCCGGGCCGCGACGGCTTCGGCGACCCGCCGCACGACTACAATTTCTTCTCCCGCAATCAGCTCGCGGTGGCTTACCTCGACGGCAAGACCCCCTGTCTGATCCCGCTGCGCGGCACCTACACCACCATGAAGGCCGAAGCCTGGCAGCTCAAGGGCGACAAACTCGAACCCCTCTGGCAATATTGCAGCAACGGCTACGGCAAGGAGTTCCGCGGCCAGGGCTCGCACAGCACCCGGGTCGGCGACATCGACGGCGACGGCCGCGACGAAATCGTGCTCGGGAGCGCGGTGCTCGACGACGACGGCCGGCCGCTCTGGAGCACCGGTCATGGCCATCCCGACTATCTCTATTTAACCGACATTACCAACGCCAATCCCGGCTTGGAAATCGTCACCATCCTCGAAACCGCCTGCCGCGAGGGCGGCGGGATGACCGTCGCCGACGCCAAAACCGGCAAAGTGGTCTGGGAGCTCAAAACTCCGACCTCCCACATGCATTACGGCTACGCGGCCGATCTCGACCCCCGCTACCAGGGCTTTGAAGTCGGCGGCATCGACACCGGCAACGGCGAGAACAAGACCAAGGGCAGCTGCTGGCTCTTCTCCGGCGACGGCCAGTTGCTCCAGCAGGACAAGACGATGGCCGAAACCGATTCGATCCGGACCGTCTACTGGGACGCCGACTTGCAGCGTGAAATTCTCCGCAACGCGCCGTCCAAATTCCTGGGCGGTCCGGCGGGGGGCTTGTTCGAGGGCAATTCCGTGATGGTCGCCGACGTCTCCGGCGACTGGCGCGAAGAGATCATCACCGCCAACAAGGGCGAGTTCCGGGTCTATTCGACCCTGATTCCGGCGATGGACCGCCGCGCCAATCTGATGCAGGATCACATCTACCGGATGGCGATCGTGACCAGCTCGATGGGCTATACCTACGACCCGACGTTGACCTATCTGCCCGCCAATGTGTCGCCGAACCTCAACTTGACCTTGCTCTCCGAGGGACTCAAGCGTTCGCTCCGGGTGACGGTCAGCGCACCGCTTGACGCCGGACTTGCCGGCGAGCTCAAGCTCTTCGCTCCCGGCGGCATGGAATTCGAACCCGCCGCATGGAAGGTCGACCTCAAACCCGGCGCGATCGAAGTCAAGGAAATCGCGGTCAAAGTCACCGGCACCGCCAAAGCCCCGATCCGGGCCGAACTTACCAAAGCTGACGGCGTGGTGCTGCGCGGCCAGGTGGCGACGGCGGTGACCCCGCCGACTTAC
>CAZRFG010000138.1:0-9081 GCA_964599205.1 uncultured Victivallaceae bacterium | reverse complement strand
CCGGGCGAAGCCCCAGCTCAAGTAGGCGGAACGAGAGTTCCGCCGCTGAGCCCGGCCCGAGCTCCGACGCCGACAGGCGTCGGAGCGACCGGCCGCGCCAGCGACCGCCCTCGATTCAATAATCCCACCAGGGCTGCTTCGCTCAATCGCGCATCGCAATTCGCGTTGCTCTTGCGCCGCTTGTTTCGCTCCCGCAGAGTGGAGCGGGCTCCGCCCGCGGACGGGAGGAGCGCTGCGCTTCACTTCGCTCGCTTTTGAGCGAACGACCAGCGTTTCGCCGCTGGACCACGCCCCCGTACGACGGGGGCGGGGTTGGCGCTTCGCGCTTTTTGGAGCCTGCGGCGCTTTTTTTGAGCGCTTCGCGCTTTTTTATTTTTCTCAGGGATGGAGAATGATCTTGAGCGCGCGCTGCGCCTCGATCTCGGCAAACGCCTTCTCCCAGTCCGCCAACGGCATCCGGTGCGAAATCACCTTCTCCGCCGGCAGCAAACCCGCTCCCGCCAGGTCGATCGCCCGGTTCCAGCTGGTGTAACTCGTCGACATCCCGAAATGAATGTCCAACGCCTTGAACGAACACTTTTCCCAGGGAAATTCCACCGGACGGCCACCGGTCAGACCGATCGCCAACAGCTTCGCCTTCTTGCGCGCCAGATCCGGCATCCCGGCAATCGCCCGCGGCGCACCGGAACAGTCAATCACCAGATCCGCGCCCAGACCATTGGTCAAATCCATCACCGTCTGAGTCAGATCCTGCTTGGCGACGTTGAGCACGGTGTTGAAACCGAGTTCCTTCGCCTTTTCCAGCCGCATCCCCTCGTCCGGCGGCGCTCCCGCCATCACGATGTGACGCGCCCCCGCCGCCTTGGCGGTCAGACCGGCCAGCAGCCCGATCGGGCCGGGACCGATGATCACCACGAAGTCGCCGGCGATAATCTGCCCGCGCTCAATCACGTCGTGCACCGCATTGGCGGTCGGCTCCATCACCGCGGCGGTGTCGAAGTCCATCGACTCCGGAATCCGGTGCAGCAACTGCTCCGGCATCGCCAAGTATTTGGTGAAACTGCCGTTGATGCCCCAGCCCGGGCTGCGCTTCGACGGGCAGATCTGCGGATTGCCGGTCCGGCAAAGATAGCAGACCCCGCAATGACGGGTATGCGGCTCGCCGACCACCCGGTCGCCGAGCTTGTAGTATTTGCAGTCCGGACCGAGCTCGACCACCACCCCGGCGAATTCGTGGCCGAGGATCACCGGCGGCCAGTACGGGAAGTGGTCATCGCGGACGTGAATGTCAGTCCCGCAAATCCCGGTCGCTTTGATCTCCAGCAGCACTTCGCCCGGACCCGGCTTCGGCTCCGGCATCTCCATGAATTCCAAAAAGCCTTTGCCCTTTTGGGTCTTCACCAATGCTTTCATCGTTTCATTTCCTTATGTTGCTCCGGCTGTCGCGCGTCAAGCGCCGCCGAAACTTTCCTTCATCAGGCCTCTTTGCAGAAACCGGCGATGTAATCGACCAGCACCTTGGCGGTTTCGCCGATGCTCGCAACTTCGATATGCTCGTGGATCGAGTGCGCCACTTTGAGCGTCCCCGCGCCCAACACCACGGTCGGAATGCCGAGCTGGTTGTTGTAGAACCAGGCATCGCACGACGCGGTGAAGGCATCGATCCGGAGCGGCACTTTGACCGCTTCCGCCGCCTTGAGCAAGCCCTGCGGCAGCTCATGCTGCGGATCGACCACGCTGCAGTCGTGGCGGTACATAAAACTCAAGTCGAAATCGCTTTCCTTGAGCCCGCCCGCGATCAGCGCCGCTTTCATTTCGGCGCAGATCTCTTCCTTGGTCTTGTTCGGCAGGAAGCCGAGCACGCCCTCGAGCACCGCGCTGTTGGGCGCCGCCGCCGGCCAGTTGCCGGCGTGGAGCTTGCCAAAGGTGATCGGCATCGGATTCGGATAGGGGTCAAAGAGCGGGAAGCCGCGCGAAGCCGCGAGCAGTTCGGCATGGTATTTCTCCAGCATGCCGATCGCATCGCGGGCCATCAGCAGCGCGCTCTTGGTCTGCCCCGCCTGGCCGCTGTGGCCGGCGACGCCGCGGAAGGCGATCTTGAACCACACCGCACCGCGGATCGAGGTGAGAATGCGCGACTCGGTCGGTTCGAGGACGATGCACGCATCCGCCTTTTCCCCGGTCCGGGCCATCGCGAGCGAGCCGTTGCCGCCGTTCTCTTCCTCGTTGACGAGGTGGCCGACGATGTCGCCCTTGAACTTGAGGCCGAGCTTCTCGATCACTTTGCAGACGAGGTAGAACACCGCCACCTGGCCTTTGTCGTCACAGGCGCCGCGGCCGTAGATTTTGCCGTCCTCAACGCGCGGATTCCAAGCTTCGGTCATGCCGTCCGACGGCGGAACCGCGTCGGTGTGGGCGTTGAACATCAGTTTGCGCCCCTCGCCCGTCCCCGGAATCCGGATCCGCAGATTGAAGCGGCCGTCGTAGACGATCCCCGGCACCGGATCACAGTAATCCGGGTCCTGCTTGATCGCTTCGGAAAGATTCACCCGCTCGACCTTCACCGGCAGCTTGGCGAAAGCTTTTTCCAGGAACAACATTTCGTCGTGTTCCTGGCCCGGCGTCGACGGGAAACGCATGATGTCGCAGAGGAACCGCTGCGCGTCCGGCAGCAGTTCGGCGACCGCCGATTCAATGGCTTTGCGGTCGATCATTTGGCCAGTTCCATCATCACTTTTTCGAAGATTTCGCAGCTTTCGTCAACCAGTTCCTTGGTGACGGTAAGCGGCGGAGCCACCCGCATCACGTTGCCGAAGCGGCCGACCGAACCGATCAGCAGGCCGTTTTCGGCGCAGCGGTCGATCACCGCGTGAATCATGTCGCCGGAAGCCGGTTCCTTGGTGGTCTTGTCCTTGACGATTTCGACCCCGTTGATGAGACCCATGCCGCGGATGTCGCCGATGATCGGGCACTTTTTGGCGATCTTCTGGAGCTTCGCCTTCATGTATTCGCCCATCTTCGCCGAATTTTCGACCAGCTTTTCTTCCTTGTAGATCTCGAGGATCGCCGGCACCGCCGACGAGGCAACCGGATTGCCGCCGAGGGTCGACGACATTTCGCCGCGGCCGAAGGCGCTGAACACGTCGTCGGTACCGATCACCGCCGAAACCGGCGCGCCGCAGCCGATGCCCTTGCCGAGGGTGATGATATCCGGCTTCAGCCCTTCATGCTCGCAGGCGAACATGGTGCCGGTCCGGCCGTAACCGGCCTGGACTTCGTCGAGGGTGAAGAGGATGCCGTTCTTGCGCGCCCACTTTTCCAGCGCGGCGAGCCAGCCCACCGGCGGGAAAATGAAGCCGCCCGCGCCCTGGTAGGGCTCGATGATCAGACCGGCCAGGCTGCCGACCGAATTGGCCGCGATCACCCCGTCAAGGTAGGTAAAATACTTCTTGAACTCCGGGCCGTCTTTGCAGAAGCCGAGCTCGTCACGGTAGGGGTTCGGGAAAATCGCCCGGATCACGCCGGGAACGCCGGGGCCGAAGCCCTTCTTGGGGCCGGTGAGGCCGCCCGCCGACGCCGCCATCGCGGTCTTGCCGTGGAAGCCGTTCTCAAAAGCGAGGATTTCAAACTTGCCGGTGCGGCGTTTCATCATCCGCATCGCCACTTCGGTCGCTTCCGCTCCGGTCGAGAAGAAGAAACATTTGCCCATGTGCTTGGGAGCCACCTTCATCAGCGCCTTGGCGGCGTCGACGCGGTACTTGGTCGGGCATTCGTAGTTGTTGATCAGCTTGGCGGTCGATTCCTGCATCGCCTTCACCAGCTTGGGATGGCAATGGCCGACGTTGGTCACCAGCACCCCGCTGGTCCAGTCGATGAACTTGTTGCCGTCGACGTCGGTGACGATGCAGTCTTCGCCCTTTTCCCAGACCACCGAGGCCTGGTAGCCGCAGACGTCGGCTTCGTACTTGTGCCATTCCTGGATCAGTTTGGCGCTCTTCGGACCGGGAATCGCGGTCTTGACACAGCTTTGTTTCATGATTTTCTTTTGTCCTTCTATAAACTTATGAAAGTTGTGGTTTTCGGGTTCCATCCCCCCGGCTGCTTCGCTCGGTCGCGGGTCGCAATTCGCGTTGCTCTTGCGACCCTTGTCTCGCTCTCGCAGTGCGGTGTCGGCTCCGCCGACCTTGAGGGGGAGCGCTGCGCTTCACTTCGCTCGCTTTTGGAGCGAGCGACCAGCGTTTCGCCGCTGGACCGCGCCTCCGTGCGACGGAGGGCGGGGTTCCGCCTGACGGCGGTTTTTTGTGCGCTTCGCGCTTTTTTTCTTTTTTTATTTTTTCAGTTCTTTGATCGAGTTCACCACGCAGCGGGCGCTGCGGCCGTTGAATGCCGAAATGATGTCGGCCAGAATGCTCTCACGAATTTCCCAGCCCGCCTCTTCGCTCGCCCAGCCCATGTGGGGCGACAGAATCGCGTTGTCCAGACCGAAAAGCTCGTAATCCGGCGCCGGCGGTTCCACGTCGAAGACGTCGATCGCCGCACCCGCAATCCGCTTTTCGCGCAACGCCGCCGCCAGCGCCGGGGTATCCACCATCGGCCCGCGGGCGGTGTTGACCAGATACGCGGTCGGCTTCATCAGCGCCAGCATTTCGGCGTTGACGATCTTGCGGGTCTCGTTGTTGAGCGGAGTGTGGACGGTGATGAAGTCCGAAGTCTTGAACAGCGTCGCCTTGTCGACGAAACGCAGACCCTGTTCCTCCAGCTCGGTTTTGCGGTTGCTGCAAAGATACGGGTCGCAGGCGATGATCCGGAAGCCGAAGCTCCGGAGCTTGCGGAACACCCGGCTGCCGATCCGGCCGACGCCGAGAATCCCCAGCGTCTTGCCGTCCAGCCGGTAGACCGGAAAGAGGTTGCTGAAATCCCACGCCCCCGCCGCACTCGACTTCTCGAGGCAGGTCCGGGCGCGGAAGAGATGCCGCGCACAGGCGAAAATCAGCGCGATCGCGTGCTCGGCCACGTCTTCCTTGCAGTAGTCGGGCTGATAGGCGAACTGGATGCCGTAACGGGTGCACGCTTCGACGTCGACGTTGTCATAGCCGATGCCGTGACGGATGATCAGCTTGCAGCGGGTCAGGCGCTTCAGCAGCGAATCGGTCATCTTGACCATGTTGACCACCACCACGTCGGCGTCCTTGATCGCGGCGTAGACTTCGTCCTCGGGACGGAATTTGAGCTGGAAGGCTTCAAAATCGATGCCCAGCGCGGCGAGCTTTTCGGCTTCGTAGGCGAGATCGCTCTCGATGTAATCGGTGACGACAGCTTTGAAATTGGCCATTTTTATCGTTTCTCCAAACTGTTATTGATAGGTGACTTCTTCGGTTTTGCCGGAGTTCGCGGCGCGGTAGATCGCTTCGACCACTTCGAGCACCTTGACCGCGTCGTTGCCGCCGACAAAGGCTTTGTAGTTGCCGTCGAGAATCTGCTTGGCGATCTCGTTGACGTATTCCAGCCCGAGCGAGCCGCAATAGCCGGGCACCGCGTCGAGTTCGAATTCGATGACCTGGCGCGGCGCGCCGCCGAACTTGGGATGGTTGCTGCAGATCATCATGGTCTGCTTGGTGCCCTCAAAGGACGGGGCGAAGTTGATGCAGCCGAGCGTCCCCCGGATGCCGAGATAGAGGTCGCGGCCAAAGGGATAGCTGTCCGGCACCGTGTAGCTGATGTCGAGCGCCAGCGTGGTGCCGTTTTCAAAGGTGGCGATGGCGAACGAGTTGTCCTCGATCTTGTACGCCTGGTTGACCCGGACGTTCTTGCCGACCACGTCCTTGATTTCGGAGCCGAGCAGCCAGCGGTAGAGGTCGATCCAGTGGACGCCGAGGTTGTACATCGGGCCGCCGCCGGACTTGGCGGGGTCGAGCATCCACTCGCTGTTGCCCTCGATGTAGCGGTGCAGACCGCCCGCGGCGCAGCGGCCTTCGCAGCCGACGATCTGGCCGAGGATGCCGGAGTCGATCGCTTCTTTCATCTTGCGGGTGACCGGATGGTAGCGCCAGAGGTAGGGAGTGGAAAAGAGCACGTTGTTTTTGGCGCAGGCGGCGGCGATCGCGGCGGCGGCGAGGGAGGTGCTGGCGACCGGTTTCTCGACTACCACGTGGATGCCGCGCTCGGCGGCGGCGATGCCGGCGGCGGCGCAGTCGCAGTGCGGCAGGAAAATATAGACGAGGTCGAGCTTTTCACTGTCCAGCATCTCGCGCCAGTCGGCGTAGGTCTTGACGCTGAACTGGCTGCCGAAGCTCTCGCGGAGCGCGGGATTGGCGTCCATCGCCGCCACCACCTGGGTGTAGGGGCTCTTTTTGAAGTGGGGCATGTAGGTGAAGGGGTGGAGATGCCCGAGACCGATGATGCCGACATTGAGAACACGTGCCATAAATGCGAAACTCCTCTTTTATATGAGTTCAATTTCCGTTTCGACGCCCTTGCGCTCGGCCGAGCAGTAGGCGGCGTAAATCGTCGCGGTGGTGTCGCAGGCGAGGCCGAGCTCCGACTGCGGCTGGACTCCCGCCGCGGCGGCGGTGACGAAGTCCTGCAGCTCCCCCTGGTAGCCCATGGTAAAGGCTTCGCTGGGAGCGGCCGGGGTCCAGCCGCTTTTGGTGCTGATCTTCTCCATCAGGTAAATGTCTTTGAACGTCTCTTCGCGCGGGTTGTAAACATCCATCAGTCCGGCGGGGCTCAAGTTGGCGCGGGTGCGGTGGTTGTTGGCGAAAATTTCGACATAGTCGTAAATCCCGCCGAGCACGATTTCGCCGGTGAGGACGTCGGCCACGGTGCCGTCGCCAAAGGTGATGTGCATCACCCCGTAATCCTCGATGTCGCGGTAGTCGGTGCGGATCGCCCCCTCGTCGCGGTAGCCGGGGAGCCGGGTGATTTCGTGGACCCGGGCGCTGACCGTGGCCGGGCGGATCGGTTTGCCGTCGCGGACCAGGCCCTCGACCCGTTTGAGGTAGAGGATGGCGCCGAGGGGATGGCAGCCTTTGCCGATCAGCGAGCCGCCGCCGGCCTGGCTCCAGATGCCGTAGACGCTGGAAGCGGAGCCGTTGTGCGACTCTTCGCCGGTCATGCGGAGGATCTGGGCGCCGGTTTTCTCGAGGATTTCGCGCTCCTTCTGGATGCCGGGGGCGTAGACGAAGTTCTCGGCGTAGCCGAAGGATACGCCGGCGGCGGTCACCGCCGCGGAAATCCGGCGGAGCCGTTCGAGGACTTCGCGGTACATCGGTTCCTTGGGGGCGCGGTTGCCGAAAAAGAGCTCGGGGTCGCCGGAGCCGAAGCAGCCGGTGAGCGGCTTTTCGCAGATGATATGTTTGCCCGCCCGGGCGGCGGCGAGGATTTGCGCTTCGTGAGCGTAGGGAGGGGAGGATACGTCGAGGAGGTCGATCGCCGGAATCATCGCTTCGACCGAGTCAAAGACCCGGATCCCGTGCTTGCGCCCGAATGCCTCGCGGCTGGCGGCGCGGCGTGAGGTAACTCCGGCAATTTCAACGTCGACGCCGTAGACCCGGCGCAAAGACTCGACGTGGAACTCTCCGGCAAAACCGGTTCCGACCAGCCCGACCCTGATAGTTTTGGCCATTTACACACTCCTCGATGTTACCTAATCTAAATCTTTTTTTCAAAAAGTCAAGCCGGAAACATCCCCGGGACCGAGAATATGTGAATAAAAGTGAATCAAAATAAAAAACTTCCCCCGCCGGTTTGACTTTTTGACCGCAAACACCTATAGTAAGGCCGAGCGAGAAGAGATTCCTCATATTCTCAAACCATAAGGAAGAAACCATGAGTAAACTTGTCATCCGTCCGGCCGAAGAGTGCAAATATGACATTCTGTCACTCGGCGAAATCATGCTCCGCTTCGATCCGGGCGACGAGCGGATTCACACCACCCGTCAGTTCAAGGTCTGGGAAGGCGGCGGCGAGTACAACGTCGCGCGCGGTCTGCGGCGCTGTTTCCGGATGCGGGCGGCGGTGGCGACGGCGTTTGCCGACAACCCGGTGGGCCGGCTGCTGGAGGACTTCATCCTGCAGGGGGGGGTGGATACCAGTTTGATCAAGTGGGTGCCTTATGACGGCATCGGGCGCAATGTCCGCAACGGGTTCAACTTCACCGAGCGCGGTTACGGCGTCCGGGGCGCACGCGGCTGTTCCGACCGCGGCAACACGGCGGCGTCGCAGTTGAAGGCGGGGGATATTGATTTCGATTACATTTTCGGCAAGCTCGGCGTGCGCTGGTTCCATACCGGCGGGATTTTCGCGGCGTTGTCGGAGACCACGCCGGACGTGGTGATCGAGGCCCTGAAAGCGGCCAAGAAGTACGGCACGGTGACCAGCTACGACCTCAACTACCGGCCTTCGTTGTGGAAGGATATCGGCGGTCAGGCCAAGGCGCAGGAAGTCAACAAGGAAATTGCCAAGTACGTCGACGTGATGATCGGCAATGAAGAGGACTTCACCGCGAGTCTCGGGTTTGAGATTGAGGGTGTGGATGAAAACCTGACCAATCTTGAGACGGAGAGCTTCAAGAACATGATCCGCAAGGCGGTGGCGGCGTATCCGAACTTCAAGGTGGTGGCGACCACGTTGCGGGCGGTGAAGAGTGCGACCATCAACGACTGGGGCGCGATCTGTTATTACGACGGGAACTTCTACGAAGCGATTCACCGGCCGGAGCTGGAAATTTTCGACCGGGTGGGTGGCGGCGACAGTTTTGCGTCGGGTCTGGTGTACGGCTTCCTGGCGACGGGTGATGCCGGCAAGGCGGTCAACTATGGTGCGGCGCATGGCGCGCTGGCGATGACCACGCCGGGGGATACCTCGATGGCGTTGAAGGAAGAGGTGGAGAAGATCATGAAGGGCGGCGGCGCGCGCGTCGACCGCTGAGCGGACGTCTTACACCAAGCGCGGAACCAGCCGGTTCCGCGCTTTTTTTTATTCAAAAAAAATAAACCAAAAAAAACGCCGCCAGGCGGAATCCCGCGCCCCCGTCGTACGGGGGCGCGGTCCAGCGGCGAAACGCTGGTCGCTCGCTCAAAA
>CAZRFG010000137.1:4568-9269 GCA_964599205.1 uncultured Victivallaceae bacterium | reverse complement strand
TCGGAATCTCCCTCTCGGAATCTCCCCGCCTCGGAATCCCTTTCCCGCCCCTCCACTTCGGCATCCCCCCGTCCAGGCATCCCGTCTTCCCCCTAAAGGAAGCGGGGCAAGATGTTTTTTCAAACCTCTTGCCCTGCTTCCTTGCGGGATCGATTACCAGGTGACCGCGGTGCCCGGCGCGAGCCAGTCGGAGAACTTGCCGGTGTAGTAGGTGACTTTTTCGAAGTCGTAGGCGGTGAGCTGTTCACCGTGGCCGTCGGCGAAGGCGGCGGTCATGCTGCCGTGACGGTCGAAGTCGGTGGGTTTGGTGTTCTGGGTATAGTTGTCGTGGTCGCTGTCGTTGATGGCGAAGAGCGAGGTGTTGCTTTCTTCGAGCAGAATCAGCTTGGACGGGCCGACTTTGGCGCGGTCGATCTGGCTCTGGGCCCAGGAGCCGAAAGTACGGTAACGCAGGAAGATTTCGCTGCAATTGAGCGAGTACGAGAATTCGCGCCGGGTGTCTTTGGTGCAGTGGAAGTTTTTCTTCTGGGCGTTGAAGTTGACCCGGAGCTGGTTGGCCCAGCCGAGCGTCTCGGTGGGCTCGGTGCCCCAGGCGCAGACGTCGCCGGCGGCGGGATAGCGGTCGGCAAAAGTGGCGGCGTACTGGATCAGCAGCGAACTCATTTGCTTCTGGTTGCTGAGGCAGTTGGCGGCGGCGGCGGCGTTGCGGGCGCGGTTGAGGGCCGGCAGCAGCATCCCGGCGAGGATGGCGATGATGGCGATTACCACCAGAAGTTCGACGAGGGTGAATACTCTGCTTTTTCTGCTCATTGGGTGGCCTCCCTTTTTTCCCCGGGTGCTGAGATTGCCCGGGCCCCTCCTTCGATCGTCTTCGAAACAGGTACGGTTGATAACTGAGCGGCGTTTTGCCGCTTTCTCCGAAACTATAATGCCGGAAACTTCAAATGCAATCGTGAAAGAGTGGAGATAGTTTAAAAAATTAAAATATTTTTTGAGCAAAAACAACATCGAGCTGGAAATGCGGGTTTCCACAGTTGCAATTTTCGGAATGCGCCCTATAGTAAGCCAAATTGAACCATGATATAAAGGATAATCAAGATGCTGGGTCTCGGCGACTTCTGGGTGGCGGCGGCGTTTATCGGCAATATTGTTGCGGCGCTGGTCTGTGTGGTGTACGGCGCGATGCACTGGAACGATTCGGATGAGGAGACCCGGCCATGAATACGACTATTTTCGCGTTGACCACTCTCTGCTACCTCGCGGCGATCGCCTACCTCGGTTATCGCGGCTTCCGCAAGACCACCGACAACCGCGATTATCTCCTCGCGGGCGGCCAAGTTCACCCCTTTGTGATGGCGATGAGTTACGGCGCGGCGTTCATCAGCACCTCGGCGATCGTCGGCTTCGGCGGGATCGCCGGGCAGTTCGGGATGGGGCTGCTGTGGCTGTCGTTCATGAATATCGCGGTGGGGATTTTCGTCGCCTTCGTCTTTTTCGGGCGGCGGACGCGACGGATCGGACGGGCGCTTGAGGCCCACACCTTTCCGGAGTTCATCGGCAACCGTTTCCAGGCGCCGGGGATGAAGATTTTCATCGCGCTGGTGATTTTCTTATTTATGCCGCTCTATTCCAGCGTGGTGCTGATCGGCGGCGCGCGCTTTCTCCAGGAAGTGCTCAAAGTCGATTACAACTATGCGCTGGTCGGCTTCGCCGTGGTGGTGGCGGTCTACGTCATTTTCGGCGGACTCAAGGGAGTGATGTACGTCGATGCCCTGATGGGGACGATCATGGTGGTCGGCATGCTTTCGCTGCTGGTGGCGAGCTACTGGCTGCTCGGCGGATTGATTCCGGCCCATCGCGAGCTGACTTCGCTGGCCCACCTGGCGGCGGAACGGCTGCCCAATGAGGCCGCCGCCGGACATGCCGGGTGGACGGTGATGCCGCGCTTCAATTCGGTCTGGTGGTGGACGCTGGTGTCGAGCCTGATGCTCGGCGTCGGGATCGGGGCGCTCGCCCAGCCGCAGCTGGCGGTGCGGTTCATGACCGTCAAAAGCAGCCGCGAACTCAACCGGGCGCTCTTGGTGGGCTCGCTCTTCATCCTCTTCACCGTCGGTTCGGCCTATGTGGTGGGGGCGCTATCCAACGTTTTCTTCTACTACAGCAACAAGGGCATTGCCGAGGGGATCAGCGGCAAACTCGCGATCGAGGCGGCGGGCGGCAATCCCGACTTGATCATTCCCCTCTTCATCTCGCAGGCGCTGCCGCCGGTGATTCTCTATATTTTCGCATTGACGCTGCTGTCGGCGGCGATGTCGACCTTGAGTTCGCTCTATCACGTTACCGGCAGCTCGATCGGGCATGACCTGTTCCGCGGCATCACCGGGATGGGCAAGGACAGTCTCTTGATCACCCGCGCCGGAGTGGTGGCGGGGATTCTCTTCAGTCTGGTGCTCGGCTTCATCCTGCCGCCGGGGATCATCGCCCGCGGCACCGCGATTTTCTTCGGCGTCTGCGCCGCGGCGCTGCTGCCGGGGTACGCGGCGGCGCTGTACTGGAAACGCGCCACCGCGGCGGGGGTCTGGGCAAGCATGGCGGTGGGCGTCGGAGCGAGCGTGATCGGCCTCGTCTTTCTCCACCGCAAGGAATCGGCGGCGCTCGGGATCTGCAAATGGCTTTTCGGCAAAACCGAATTGATTTCGGCTCACCCCTGGCCTTTCGTCGATACCATGATCTATTCGCTTCCGCTCTCGGTGCTGGCGCTGGTGGTGGTGAGTTTGCTCACCCGCAGCCCCGACGCCGCGCACCTCGAGCGCTGCTTCAGTCCAGCCGGTGCAAAGCCGGCAGAGCGTCAATAATCGACAGATTGGTGTGATACCCCGGATCCGCGTCCGGGGTCGCCGGGATCACCGGCACGACTTCCCCCCGGGCATTGCGGGTCTGGACCGCCATGGAGTTGAGTTCGGGCCGGACGTAGCCATTGAGGAAGGCGGCGGCGCACCGGCGCATGATTTCCCCGGTTCTCGCCGTTTCGCCGGTGAATTCCGAGGTCAGGGCGGCGGCGCGGATGGTTTCGGGGAGACTCCACCACGGCATGTCGCTGTTGACCACCTGGCGGGATAGCAAGTCGTAACTTTTGACGATGCCGCCGGGTCCGGGAGCGAAGCCGATGCCGAAATAGTGTTCGAGCATCGCGCCGTAAATCTTGCGGAATTTGGCCGCGTCGCGAAGGCCGGCGGGGCTGGTGAAGTGAAGCAGATTCTTGAGCGACAGTCCGATGAATTCAAGTTCGTGGCCGGGGTCGGCTAGGAGCTTGCCGCGATCGTCCCACGGTTTCCCGGTGGGATCGACGGCTTCCCAGAAGTCATACTTCGCCAACGGTTTGGCGACCTCGCCAAGCGCGATGTAGCGGCTGAAAATCCGTTTGAGCAAGGCGCGGGCGCGGCGTTCCCAGTAGACCGGTTCGCCGTGCTTCATGCCGATCGAGGTGCCGTCGAGCGCAATCATTTTGGGCCCCTGGAGCAGTTTGCCGGGAACCGCCTGAACCGGATTTTTGGGGTCGAAAACCTGCTGGTCGGTGACGAATTTCTCGGCCAGAATGTCGCGCACCACCCGCTTGAGGTAGTTTTCGCCGCGGCGGCGGAGTTTGTCGTCGCCGAGGGCGGCGCCGGCGGCGAAGAGTCCCTTGGCGTAAAAGAGGTCGCTGAAGTTGGCGCCGTCGTCGATCCGGTCGCGCCGGACCGGTCCGCCGTCGGGGCCGATGGCGAGGAAGTCGCCCTCGACGGTCATCAAAAAGTACATCCGGCCGTGATTCTTGCGCCGGAGTTTCTCCATGCGGGTGCTCACTTCGGCCAGAATCCGGCGGATTTTGCCGATGCGGCGCTCTTTTTCGCTCCGGGAGAGGATTTTAGTCCGGCGCACCCACTCGAGGTGGCCGGCCATCGCTTCGAGGCCGCGGCCCTGAATCCACGGGAAAATGATGTCGGGCTGTTTGTACCAGGCGTCTTCCGGTCCGAAATCTTTGCCGGTCAGGAGATCGAGCTTGGTGTCGATGAAATGGTATGCGGGATTGCGGTCGTAGCGCGCCAGAATCGCGTCGAGAGTCGCGAGCAGCATCGCTTCGAAATCGTTGAAATAACTCATGGTGATACTCCGGGTTTTCCTACACAATACCACGCCGGGAGCGATTTTTCCAGTGGAATTTTGCCGGGAAAGGGTGTATTGTGAGGAGAAGGAGCGATTGCCGCAAACTATGACACTGGAGAAACGACATTTTTGGCAGATTGCCGCGATGATCTTGCTCGCGGCCGGTTTTTTCCTGTTCCGCCACGACGCCTTCTGGATCACCGACGGCGGCAACAAGTTCATGGTGGCGGAGAACTATCTGCGGACCGGCTCCACCGCTTTTGCCGAGCGCCCGTTTTTTCCCGACGCGGTGTTTCATTTTCAGCATCGGGACGGGGTGATCCGGTCGATTTTTCCCGAATACTTCCCGGTGATTTCGGCCTATTTTTATCGCTGGTTCGGGCTCGATGGCCTTTTCCTGCTGCCGCTCGCGGGGGGGATCGCGGTGCTGGCTCTTTTCGCCCGGCTGCTGCGGCAGTGGAGGCTTCCGGATTATCTGGTTTTGGCGCTGGCGCTGGCGACTCCGCTCGCCTTTTACAGCTGGACGTTCTGGGAGATGACGCTCGGGGCGGCGCTGGC
>CAZRFG010000137.1:0-4468 GCA_964599205.1 uncultured Victivallaceae bacterium | reverse complement strand
CACGGGAGTTTGTATTGGCATCACAACGAAGCGGTGCAGACGTTTGGTGCCAAATTTCTCGAGCGCTTGGGCAATTATCGCTACTACCTCGCAAGTTTCACCCCTGACGGCAACGGCTTGCTCCAGCTTCTCCTGCTCGCGGCCGCCGCGCTCGGGCTGGCCGGGCGGGAGTTCAAGTCGTACCGGCGAGTTAAAATTGCCCTCGCCGCCATGCTCGGCGCGGTGTGGCTCTGGCAGTTCGGCCGCATCGTCCGCTCGCCGGAGCCGGTGATCGGGACGATTTTCTCGGTCGGACTTTTGACCTCGCAGCCGTTCCTCTGGCTGGTCGTGCTCAATCTCCGGCCGCTTTGGCGGCTATCGGGGCGTTATCGGGTGTTCGTCCGGCTGGTGATCGCGGCGGCGCTGTTGATTCCGCCCTTGCTGACTTCAAGCGACCTCGGCATCATCTGGGGGCCGCGCCATTTTCTCGCGCTGCTGCCGGTGGGATTGATGGCGGCGGCGCTGGCGGCGCGGCGGATGCGGGTCGGCCGGCTGCTTGTCGTTCTCCTCGGACTGGCGACTCTGCTGCAGATTCACGGCTGGCGGACGCTCGCTTTGATGAAGGAAAACACCGCTATCCTGGAGAGCACGCTTCGCCGCGAAGCCGGGCCGGTGGTGGTGACCGACGTCTATTTCCTGCCGCTTCAGACTCCGCGGCTGTTTTTCGAACAGGAATGGCTGTTTGCCGCCAATGACCGTTCGGCGGACTACATCCGGGCGCGCTTACATTCGCGCGGCATCGACCGGTTTACCCTGGTGGTCGCCGCCGATGCCAACTTCCGGCGGCTCTCCAATGAAGCGTTGAAAAATTTGACCGCGGGAGCGCAAATCGAAGCCGCTCCGGTAAGCGTCAAACTTCCCGGAACGAAATTTCTCGAAATTCACATCTTCCGCTTCAAACTCTGACTTGGAGGAAATGGCGGCCGAAGCGCTCAAAGGCGGCTTTTTCCAGCGCCTCGCGGTGGTCGGGGTGGGCGATTGAAATCAGCAGTTTGGCCCGTTCCTGCAGCGAACGTCCGTAGAGCTCGACCGCGCCGTACTCGGTGACGATGTGGTGAACCAGCGTCCGCGGGGTGACCACGCCGCTTCCCGGAGTCAGGGTGGGGACGATTTTGCTGATATTTTTGGGCGTGGTCGAGGTGATCGCGATGATCGCCTTGCCGCCCGGGGAGCGAAACGCTCCGTAGATGAAGTCGAGCTGCCCCCCCGAACCGGAGTAGACCCGGGTGCCGATCGAGTCGGCGCAGATCTGGCCGGTAAGGTCGATCTGGACGGCGGAATTGATCGCCACCACTTTGGAATTGCGCGAAATGACAAAGGGGTCGTTGGTGTAGGCCGAGTCCTTCATCAGCACCATCGGATTGCGGTTGACGAAGTCGTAGAGATGCTGCGACCCGGCGAGAAAGGTCACCACCAGTTTTTCGCGGTCGATCTCCTTGTATTTGCCGGTGATCACCCCCGCCTCGACCAGCTTCAGAACCCCGTCGGAGAACATTTCGGAGTGGATGCCGAGATCGCGGTGATCGGCCAGTCCGGCCAGCACCGCATTGGGAATCGCGCCGATGCCGAGCTGGAGACAGGCCCGGTTCTCGACCAGTTGGGCGCAGTGGAGCCCGATGGCGATTTCGACCGGTGACGGATGCGAGGGGGGCGTGGCCGGAATCGGCTTGTGCTCCTCGACCACGTAATCCAGCTTCTCCAGCGGGATCAAGGCATCGCCGAGGGTGTGGGGGATGTGTTCATTCATCACCGCGATCACTTTTTTGGCGCACATCACTGCGGCCAGGGTAATGTCGACCCCGACGCCGAGCGAAACCATGCCGTTTTCATCCGGCGGTGAGACTTGGATCAAGGCGGCGTCGCAGCGGACGAAGCCGTTGCGGTAAAGGCCGGAGATTTCCGAGAGGTTGACCGGGATGTAGTCGGCGTATCCGGCGTTGACGTTGTGACGGATGTTGTCGCCGACAAAAAAACTCTGGCAGTTGAAGATTCCGGCGAATTCCTCTCCCGAATAGTCCTCGGTGGGGCCGGTGTGGATGTGGCGGACCGTTACGTCGGCAAGTTCGCCGCGCCGTCCCCTTTCGCACAGGGCGGATATCAGAATGGCCGGGACCCCGGCCACACTGCCAAGGTGAAGGCAATCTCCGGATTGGATGCATTGAACGGCTTCAGCGGCGGAGACGAAGGCGGGCGATTTGCTCATACCGAATCCCGGAATTTCGATTGAAATTTGATTTAAATTTCAATAGTATAGCACAGATTTGTGAAAAATCTAATCTTCGGGTTCGGAAATTCTACGTTTTTCAGCGGGAATTTCGACCGCCTCGACGTCGATCACCGCTTCGTTGGCAGGCGTGTTTTCATCGTCATCGGATCGCCACGCCTGGTCGGGTTGCGGGGGAGGGGGCGTTCCGGCGCGGAACACCACCCGGGGGCGGCCGAGAAACGGGAGGAGGAGCGCCCCCAGCAGCAAAAACGGCAAAAAGAAAAGACCGAAAAGGATGATCAGTCCGACGATCACCGTCACCACCACGAGAAAGATGAAAAGCCGCAGGAGATTAAACATGATTGCCCTCCCATTCATTGCGGTTCTGCCGGATCGCTTCGTAGAGCGCGATCGCGCTGCTGTTGGCGAGGTTGAGGCTGCGGTGGAACCGCCCGTTCATCGGGATGGTCACCAGCCGCTCGCGATACAGGTCGTAGAATTCCTTGGGGAAGCCGCTCGATTCGTTGCCGAAAACGAGGTAGTCGCCGGTTTTAAACTCGACATCCCACAGCGAACGGGTGCCTTTGGTCGAAAAAAAGTGCATCACCGCCCCCGGATTGCGGTCGAGGAAGTCGGCGAAGTCTTCGTAGATGTCGAGCGCGAGGTGGGGCCAGTAGTCCATCCCGGCGCGCTTGAGGAATTTATCCTCGAGCGAAAACCCGAGCGGCTTGATCAGATGGAGTTTGCACTCGGTCGAAACGCAGAGCCGCCCGATCCCGCCGGTATTCTGCGGAATCTCGGGCCGGACCAGCACCAGATTGAAAAAAGGTTTGCTCATGATAAACAGTATTTCCGGAAGCGGCATTGGCCGCAATGCTGCAATTTGGCCTCAAAGTCAAGTTCCGCCGCCCGGCCGTCGGGAAGAATGCATGCGAGCATTTCCGCCGCGCCGCGCTGAACCCGGTCGATTGCACCGCTGAGGTCGAGCGGCGACTCCGCCCGGCTGCCGTCGGTGGTGTCGAGATGCCACGACAATACACGCTCCGGCGTGATTTTCAAGTGCTCAAGGGCATAATAACGGTGAATCATCGGCGCCGCCGCCGCGATCTCTTCAGCACGCCCGCGCTGGATTTCGAGGAAAACGAGCTTCGCGCCGTCGCGGAAGGCGAGCAGCGGCGCGCCGTAGACCGCAAGTTCGCCGAGGTGAATCGCCAGCGGGCGGGGAATTGCCAGCCGGTCGAGCGCCGGAACCAGCGACAGGCGGTCGACAAGTTCGCGGAGCTCGGGCAGCGCCAGGATGCGGTTGACTTCGGCCTCCACTTCAGCCCCGATCCGGCGGCTTTCGCCGGGCGAGTAGTAGAGCTCGGCGAGCAGCGGCCGGCGGTGGTCGGCCAAGGGCTCGCCCAGCACCATCGAGCGCCATTCGCGGAGACGGCGGCGGTGGACCCGGGTGGCGAGGTCGCCCTCTTCCTGATAAAAAAGCGTCCGGAGTTCGTCGGCTACCAGCTCCTTGGCGTAGGCGGCGATTCCGAGGAGTTCGCGAAGCTCGTGGAGAAAACGCGTCTCTTTGCCGGCGTCGGGATCGGCCCCGCCGGAGGCGGCGTAGTAATGGAGAAAAACGCTCCGCGGGCAGCGGGCCCAGCGTTTCTCGCGCCGGACCGACCACGAAAAGGGAATGGCGGTGCTGACGACGATCGGTTCTTTCAGAGTTCCACCTGCAATGCCTTGCGCATGTTTTCCACTTTGGCGAGCGCCTCGGCGGTGTCTTTGCCGCGGGCGAGCATCACTCCCAGCCGGCGATGGCCCTTGAGTTCAGGCTTGCCGAAGAGCCGGAGGTCGGTCAACGGCTCGGCCAGCACCTTTTCCAGGTTGCCGAAGCGGACGCAGGTAGAGTGGCCGTCGACCACCACCGCCTTGGAGGCGGAGGGGCCGTAGAAGAGCACTTGCGGAATCGGCAGACCCAGGATCGCCCGGGCGTGGAGTTCGAATTCGGAGAGGTTCTGGGAGATCAGCGTCACCAGCCCGGTGTCGTGCGGGCGCGGGCTCACTTCGCTGAAAATCACTTCGTCGCCGCGAATGAAGAGCTCCACTCCGAAAATGCCGCGTCCGCCGAGGGCGGCGGTGATTTTGCCCGCGATCGCCTCAGCCTGGGCCCGGGCCGCCGCCGACATCGCCTGCGGCTGCCACGACTCCTGATAGTCGCCGTCGACCTGATGGTGGCCG
>CAZRFG010000136.1:0-9319 GCA_964599205.1 uncultured Victivallaceae bacterium | reverse complement strand
ACGCTTTTTTCGACGACAACGGCAGTTTATTCTGGTTCAATACGTCGATCGCCCCGCTTTATTACTACACCTTGCTCAGCGGCAACCGGCCGCCGGCTGTGATGGTGACCTTGAAACGGCTGGCCGCCGGCCAGACCACCCTCCTCAACGGCTTTGACAACGATTGGGCCACCGGGTTCGCCTCCAACGAGCACATGATGAAAATGGCGTATCTGCTCAATGACCGCGCCTTTGTCGATGTCGCCCGCAAGACCGGGTTCCGGCCGGACCGGCTGATGCTCGGCCAGTCCTTTCTGCCGGACAAACCGTACGCCGGCGACTCGCTTGCGGAACAGGTCGGTCGCTGGAACTTTTGCATTCGCCCGCCGGAGAAAAACGAACCCGCCGATGCGAGTACAAAGAAGCATTTCTTTTTCTGCAATTATCGCAGCGAAGCCGGTCCCGGCGGCGATTTCCTGCTGCTTGACGGCAGCCATGAGCCCGGACGCAACATCTATCACTGCCTGGCGCTGCTGGGCCTCCGCCTCGGCGGGGTGCCGCTGCTGGCCGGATACCACAACCAGGTCTCGATTTTCAACGACGGCATGTACGACCTTCGCTTTCCCAAGTTCACCGAGCTCGAAAAAGCGGTGACGCTGGGCGACACCGCCTGGTTCCAGGGGGTGATCCCCGATTACAACGGCTATCGTCTGAAGCGGACGATCTGGCTGGAGCGGGGGCGTTTTGCGATCTTCGCCGATACCGTCGCTGCCGAAAAGCCGGGCAAAAACGCCGCCCTCGAAATCGGGTGGGAATTCGCCGAGGGACTTCAGGCCCGGCTGAAGCCCGGCGACGAGGTCGAATTGTTCCGGGATGAACTCGCGACCCGCCGGGTCGAATGGCGGCTGACCGCCGAGGAGATGGTGCCGCTGCTGAACGGCCCGGCCGGCGGAAACGTCTATATGCGGATGAAGGAAGCCGTCCTGATCCGCACCCGGAAACCCGGCGAAAGCTGCCGGCTGGAGTTCACCGTCGACCGGGATTATCCCGGCGAACTGATCCTCCATCTGCTCGGCGCCGACGACCGGGGCGAAGTCAGAATCGTCCTCGACGGCAAAACCGTGGTCGATGCCTTTCAGCACTGCTCCGCGGGCAGTTCCGAGCAGGCGGTCTCGTTGGGGCAAGACGGGCTCAAGGCCGGCAAACACACGTTGGAACTGACCGTCCTTGACAGCTCGAAACGCCAGCCGCAGCGGTGTTTCATGGCGATCCGGAAACTGGCCGTCTACGACCATGCCAAAAAGGACGCCGGTTCGCCCGTCCATCGCCTCTCCGCCGCCGGCCGGATGCCGGTTGAGCTCCGCAAATATTCCGGCGACAGCTCCTATCAGACCACCGGCAATTGCGCGGCGATGAAACTCGACCGGGCGTTCAAGCCGGGCGAAACCGTCACCGTTTTCACGGTCCTGGCCCCCGCCACGGCGCAAGCCGGGCCGATCACCGCGCCATTTCAATCGGGGTTGGCGGCGAGACTGCCGGAGACCGCGATCGTCGGCCAGGCCGGCGGTACCATTTCGCTGCTGCGAGCTGACGGATTTTCGGCGCTCGACTGGCAGGGCACCGACGGTTTGGGCAAGAGCAGTCGTCCCGTCGATCTGGTCTGGCGCTTTGCCGCCGGCGAACTCCTGATCAATTGCCCGGATGATGCGGAAATCGAGCTTGTCGCCGCCAAGCCGGAAGAGGTCAAAATCGACCCGCCGGTGAAATTTGAAGCGTCGCCGGCCGGGATTCGTTTCAAGCTCGCGCCGGGAACCAGCCGCCTGACCGGCATTCGCCCCGCGGACGCGGTGCTCGCCCGTTTCAAAGCCGAACTTGCCGCAGCGGACAAAGCGCTGGCCGCGCCGCCGGCCGCGCCGGCCGGAACCGCGGCGCAGGCGACCCCGGCTCCGGCTTTGCCCGAGCTCTGGAAAGTCAAGTGCGCCGAGGATCCGGTTGCCCATATTTCTTCCTTTCCTGCGCCGGACGGGACCGCGGCGGTCGCCGCCGGACGGCAGCTCTGTCTGATTTCGCCGGACGGACACAACCAGACGATCGCGATGTCGGCTCCGATCGGGGCGCTCCACTGGTGGAACACCCCCAAACTCCTGCTGGTCGGGAGCATCGACGATAAAGTCATCGCCTTTGACGCGAACCGTCAGCGGCAGTGGGAGTTCATTTCGCAAATGGCGCCCGAGGTGGAGAAAACCAGTAAATTCTATTGGTACAAGTCGCCGGATTTTCATCCCGGGGTGTGGGGCATTTCCTCCGGCCTGTTTCTGGATGGCAAGGAGCAGGCTTTCATCGGCGGCGCCTGTACGCTGGAAATCGTCGACCGCGACGGCAAACTCCTCAAGCGCCTGCCGGAATTCTGGGGCCCGCTCAACCGGTTCGAACTCATTCCGATGCCGGACGGTTCGACCACGCTGGCGGCAATCCGGGCCTACAGCGACGGCCCGGCGGTCGGGGTGGTCAACAACCGCGACGCCGACAAGCCCGGCGTCGACTTCCATCGCCTGCCGGAAGACTGCGACGCGGTGTACGGTTTTACCGTCATGAACAATACCGCGATCATCTGCACCGATCTTGACGGCGACGGCAAGCCGGAAGTGGTGGTCACCCGCAACGGCGCGTGGAACCGGGTGATGGTCTACGACCTCAAGGGCAATCCGCTCTGTCAGGCCAACCTCGGCCCCGGCGAAAAGCCGGTCGCGGCCTATCCCTCAAGCCCGCTCGGCACCATCCGCAATATCAATGACCTGATCGTCGCCGACTTCGCGCCGAAGTCGCGCCAGATCGTGGTCGCGCTGGCCCGCAAAACGCTGCTGGGGCTGGATGCCCGCTGCCGGTGCCTCTGGTCGCGCGAGCTCGAGTCCGAGCCGCTCCTGCTGGCCGCCGGGGCGGGGCAATTGTTCACCGCTTGCCGCGACGGCCGGATTCTGCAGCTCGACGCCGCCGGGCGGACGGTGCGCGAGGGCCGGATCGCCGGCATTCCGACCGCGCTCAAGATCGTCGGCGACAAGCTGCTGGCTGGTTCCGACCGTGGCGAAGTGGTCGCCTTCAAGCTGGCCGGCAGCGGATCGGCGCAATAAAAAACGGAAGACCGTCAAGCCCCGCCGGGGTTTGACGGTTTCCTTCCGAATCATGGGACTATTGATGTAAACCGGAGTTGTATGATGATGAAATGGCATTCTTTCCATATTTTGAGCAATTGTGTGTTTCTCGCCGCCGCCATGACCTTCCCCGCCGTGCTTGCGGCCGCCGAACCCGCTCCTGACGCCGCCGCTATGCCGCCGCCCCGCAAGGCCAAACGCATCACCGTCGGTCTGCTCGGCCCGAGGATGCTGTATGAGGTCAACCTTCACGGCCAGGAGGCGGTCGACCGGATGATCCGGCATTGGGAGTCCGAGCTCAAGTGGGTGCTGGTGGACAAACCCGATCTGATCGTGCTGCCGGAGTGCTGTGATCGGTATCCGACTCATACCACGGCCGAGCAAAAGGCGTATTACGACGTTCGCGGCGATCAGATCCGCGACTTCTTCCGCCGGGTCGCCCGCGAAAACCATTGCTATATCGTCTACTCCGCCGCCCGCAAAATGGCGGACGGCAGCTACCGCAACGCGGCCCAGCTGATCGACCGCAACGGCGAAATCGCCGGCATCTACCACAAAAACCACCCGGTTCCGAGCGAAACCACCGAGAGCGGGGTGCTCTGCGGCAAGGACGCGCCGGTGTTCCAGACCGATTTCGGACGGGTCGCGCTGGCGATCTGTTTCGACCTCAATTTCCATGAAATTCTGGAAAAGTACAAGGCGCAGCACCCGGACCTGATCATTTTCACGTCGATGTACCACGGCGGGCTGATGCAGGAGTACTGGGCGTATCACTGCCGCTCCTATTTCGTCGGCGCGGTGGCGGGCGACGAATGCACCGTGGTCAATCCGGTGGGCGAAAAAGTCGCCAATTCGACCAATTATTACCACCACGTCAACGCGGTGATCAATCTCGATTATCAGGTCATTCACCTCGACGGCAATTGGGACAAAATCCAGGCCGCCAAAGTCAAGTACGGTCAGGGCGTGACGGTGCGCGATCCCGGCCATCTCGGCGCGGTGCTGCTGACGTCGGAAATGCCCGACCGCTCGGCCGCCGATATCGTCCGGGAGTTCGGCATCGAAACTTGGGACGAGTATTACGCCCGCTGTTTGAAGCATCGCCACACTCCTGAAAATATGGAAAAATAGGCGCGCGTTTCCGACCTCCGGGGTGAGTTTCCGCCCTTCCTTCTCGCTTTCCGCCGGACTTGGCGGAAAGCGTTTTTTCTTTGCGGAATCCGCAAAATCCGGACCGGACCGGTTTGCTTTTTGTTTTCCCGATGATATCTTTTCCTTGACAAAACGAGAGGATGATCTATGATCGGACGGCAAAAAATTCGGATGGTTGGGGCGGCGGCGCTGACGCTGGCGCTGATGCTTTTGGCCGGGTGCGCGGCGAAACCGGAGGGAATCACCCAGTTCAATACCATCGATTCACTGCTGGCCGGGGTCTACGACGGGAGCGAAACGCTCGATTCGCTGCGGCGTTCGGGGGATTTCGGGATCGGCACCTTTGACCGTCTCGACGGCGAGATGGCGCTGATCGACGGCGTCTTTTATCAGGTCCGCGCCGACGGCCGGGTGGTCCGCCCGGCGGGCACGGTCAGCACGCCTTTCGCCTCGGTGCTCTTTTTCCGGCCGGAACTGGCGCGCGAAGCTTCTTCGCTCGATTATGCCGGCGCCCGCCGCCTGATCGACGGCTTGGCCCCCAATCAAAACGGTTTCGTCGCGGTGATGATCCGGGGCGAATTCAAGAGCGTTCACACCCGCTCGGTGCCGGCCCAGGCCAAGCCCTACCGGCCGCTCGCCGAAGTGACCCGCAACCAGCCCGAATTTCAACTTAAAAACGTTCGCGGCACGGTGGTCGGCTTCCGGCTGCCGCCGTATGTCAAGGGGATCAATGTGCCGGGTTACCATCTTCACTTCATCGCCGACGACGCTTCCGGCGGCGGCCACTTGCTCAATTTCGAGCTGGAGCAGGGAACCGTCGAGCTCCAGAACGTGTATCAACTGACGCTGCTGCTGCCGCGTGACTCCGCCGCCTTTGCCGCCGCCGACCTCGGGCGCGATCGCGGCGCGGAGTTGCATCAAGTCGAGTCGGCCAGGCCATGAGGGAACATGAACGCCGCAACCCTGGAAAAAACTTTGCACGCCGCCGCGCGTCCGGAACGGGTCGCCGCGGTTGAGCGCTTTTTCAAAACCGGCAAGGGCGAATACGGCGAGGGCGACCGTTTCCTCGGGCTCGACCTTCCGGCGGTGCGCGGGATCGTCCGTCAATTTCGCACCCTGCCGTTGACCGAAGTCGCGCTGCTGCTCAAGAATCCCTATCACGAAATCCGCATGACCGCGCTCTTGATCATGGTGCACCAGTTTGAACGCGGCGACGCGGCCGCCCGGGAGGTGATTTTTCAGGTGTATCGCAAGCACAGCTGGTTCATCAACAACTGGGATCTGGTCGATATGACCGCGCCCGCCATCGTCGGCGAATACGCCCGCACCGTCGATCCGGCGGTGATCGGCCGATTTGCCGCCAGCGGCTTTCTGTGGGAGGAGCGGATCGCGGTGCTTTCGACGCTGACTTTGATCCGGCACGGCGACTTCGAGCCGGCGCTGCGGCTTGCCCGCCGTTTCCTCGACCACAAGCACGACTTGATCCACAAGGCGACCGGCTGGATGCTCCGCGAAATCGGCAAGCGCGACCGCGCCGCGCTCCGGATGAGATCCTCGACCGCTGGAAGCGCGACCGCGCCGCCCTGACCGCGTTTCTGCTTGATCACAAAGACCGGATGCCCCGCACCATGCTCCGCTACGCGATCGAACACTATCCCCCGGAGGAACGCCGGATGCTGATGACCAAAACCGGCTCCGCCGTCCGTGAGAAAAACGCACATCAATTCAAAGGATTTTAGCATGAAAAAACATCTTTTCCTCGCGCTTGCCGCTTTCGTCCTGGTCGCCTCGGCGGTGACCGCCGCCGCCAATTCCGACTCGACCGCCGCCAAGGACGCCAAGTCCAAGAAAGCGCAGACCGCCACCACGGTCAAAAGCGAAAAAGGCGAAATCAAGGCGCGCACCTGCTTCCGCGATGCCAACAAGGACGGCGCCTGCGACAACAGCGTCAAGGCCGGCGGCAAATGCAAGAACAACTGCGTCGCGCTGACCCCGGACCAGAAGAAAGATCAGAAGGCGGGCAAAAAGGTCACTTCACTCTGCGAAGGATGCCCCTTGCTCGCTTCCTGCGTCGGGACCTGCAAACTGATCAAGTAAGCGGAGGGAACTTGCCATGATCTACTTTTTCTCCGCCACCGGCAATTCGGAATTCGTGGCGCGGGAGCTGGCGGCGGCGACCGGCGACCGTGCGCTGGCGATGATCGGCTTCACCAAAAAAGGGGCGAAGCCGCCGCCGGTCAGGACCGGCGAGACTCTCGGCATCGTGTTTCCGGTCTACGCCTGGCGTCCGCCGCGCTATGTGGTCGATTTCGTCAAAGCGCTGCAAATCGAGCCGGGGGCTTTCGTCTACGGGGTGTGCACGATGGGCGAGGTGGCGGGGGATGCCTTCCGCTACCTCGGCGAATTCGTCCGGCTCGACAGCTGCTACTCGGTCAAAATGCCGGGCAACTATATCATCATGTCCAAGCCCGAGCCGGAGGAGAAAGTCAATCGCAAGATCGTCGCCGCCCGGGGCCGGGTCGGCGACATCGCCGCCGCCGTCCGGGCGAAAAAGGCCGGGTACGACGTCCGCAAGGGCCCGGCGGCGTATCTCTTCACCTACCTCGTCGGCCGTTTCGCGGAGGGATTTTTCAAGGATCACTCGTTCCACGCCTCCGCCGCGTGCATCGGCTGCGGACGCTGCGCCGAGGTCTGTGCGCTCGACAACATCACCCTTGAGGAGGGCCGGCCGGTCTGGCACGGCAATTGCATGCACTGCGTGGCGTGCATCCAGCGCTGTCCGGTGCGGGCGATCGAATTCGGGGAAAAAACCGCCAAACGCGCCCGCTACATTTTTCCGGGCTCGTAACTACTTGCGGCGGCGGTCGGTGATCTTGCTGTTTTCGCCGCCGGCGGCGCGGAGCGCTTCGCGGAGATCGGCCACGGTGCGGTAGTAAACGCGGTCGCCGACCACCAGCTCGACTTCAAAGCGCGACGGCTCCGGGGTCGCTTCGACCAGCCGTTTCAGCTCGGCGGCGGCGGCGGCGTTGAGCTCGCCCTCTTTGCCGGGCTTGACCGCGGCCGACCACTCGCCGCGGCGGATAATCAGCTGATCGCCGTCCTGGCGCAGCTCGAAACTCGACTTCACCACCGGAAGTTCGGGCTTGACCGGATCCGGTTTCTCGTTCAACTGCTGCAGGATCGCCCGGGAGCGCACTTCGATCTCGGCTTCGATCGCGGGGTAGAGTTGGCTTTCCGCCCCGGCTTTTTCGGTGACTTTCCGGCGGTAGCATTCGACGATTTCGCTCAGCTTGACCGAGCTTGCGCCGAACCATTTGACCAGCCACGAGGAGCGGGCCTGCTGCTGCTTTTGGCGCATTTCGCCGACCACCGCGTCGTATTCGGCATTGACCAGCCGGCGCTGTTTCTCCAGCTCGGCGACTCCGGCGGCGAGCCGGGTCCGGAGCGCGTCGTCGCATTGTTTTTCGGCTTCCAGCAGCAGCGGGACCGGGGCGGGGCGGCCGGCGATGGCGGGGAATTCGCGCGAACCCCCGGCGGCGAAGGCTTCGACTTCGGCCGGCGTCGGCTGCCAGCGTCCGGCGGCGAGGTCGGGCCACCACTTGCCGAGCTGGCCGGCGGCGGTTTTTTCGCGCATTTCGCGGAGCGCGGGGACAATCTTGTTGTCGAAGCGTTTGGCGGCGGCGCGCTTGACTTCGGCGTCTTCCGCGACTTTGCCCTGCTGGGCTGCCGGCACGCCGGCGGCGGCGATGGCGGCGGCGATCAGCTCGGTTTGCACGTCGGGGGCGATCGTTTTCAAACTCGTTTCGGGATCGCGGTGGGCGACGGGATCGGCGAGCACGCGGCCGGGATAGGCCTGGACGGTCTTGCCGGTATCAGGCAGCGCGGCGACGGTCCGGTCGGCGGCCAGGCGGGTGGCTTGGTGCTGAATTTGGGTGCGGGTTTTCGGGAAGAGCGGCAGCCGGTCTTTGGTCGGCAGCGCGGCGGCGAGGTCGGTTTCGACCCCGGCACCGATCAGCTCGCGGGCGGCTTTTTCGTCCCAGATATGGCTCGGCACGATCTGGCGGGCGACCAAGGTGAGCTGGAGCTGCTGCTGGGCGCGCCCGGCGGCGATGACCGGCCGGATGACCTCGGTTTTGAGGAGCGGCAGATTTTCCTCGAGGAGGCCGCCGCCGCTCTGTTCGCGGAAGCGATTTTCGAGGCGTTTCGCCAGCGCGTCGTCGTTGAATTTCTCGAACTCCTCGACAGCGGGGTAGGTTTTGGCGAAAAGGGTCTCGCGCTGTTCTCTGGCAAGCTTCTGCCGGGCCTGGTCGAAGGACTTGGCGAAAAGTCGGTTGGCGCGATTTTCAATAAAAGCGGTGTCGCCCGAGGTCATTTTAGTGAGCTCAGTGGCGGTAATGACCTCCCAGTAGGGACTGAGAATCTTCGCCGCTTCTTCGCGGTAGCGGTTCCGGAGTTCGTCGCGGAATCCGGCGGCGGTGTTCTTGCGCGCCGCCGCGACGGCCGCGTTGGCGGCGGGATTTTCCTTCATTTCGCGGTAAATCCGCTCCGTTCCGGCCGGAAAATCGGTGGCGGCAAAGGTGTCGCGCCACTCGGTGAGGAGAAGAGTGCTCGAGAGGATTGCCGTCTGTTGGTCGAAAAGTTCGCGCCCCGTGCCTTCGGCGGTGGCGGCGAAAACGGCGGCGGGGAGGGCGAGCGTGAGCAGCAAAAGAATAAGCTTTTTCATTTTTCCTCCAGCATCGGCGCGCCGCTCTGGGCGGTCAGCCGGTCATAGACGTAGCGGCGGAGTTTGAGCTCAAGCTCCGCCAGCCGGGCGGGACGGTCGGGAGAGTCCGGCTCGGCGTTGATGCGCCCGATCAGCCGCCGGATCGCGGGGTCGTCGAGGCGGTCGGGATGGCGGACGAAATGCAGCTGGATCGCGGCGGCGGCGAGGGTCTGGACTTCAACCGCTTCGCGCCGCACCCGGACGACCCGTTCGTGGGCGGTTTCGGCGACGAAGTTGCGGTCGCGCTCGGCGGCTTCACCGGCGATTTCGCGGATTT
>CAZRFG010000135.1:0-9324 GCA_964599205.1 uncultured Victivallaceae bacterium | reverse complement strand
CGGCATTGTCGGTGATGGCGCGGAATGAATAACTTTTGACGCCGATTTCACGGGAGAGATCGTACATTTTCACTTCTCCTTGACCAGCGTCCCGGCGGGGAAGGGGACGTGGTTGATTCGGTAACACTTCTCCATCACCGCGACCCGGCGGCGGATTTCAAGCGGGGTGATCTCCTGCGGCTTGCCCTCGCGGATGCTGCGGTAGAGCCCGTTGTAGAGTTTCTCCACCGGCTTGGCGGCGGGGACCGCGCCGGCTCCGGCGTCGGCGACGACTTCCGCTTGCCACGAACCGGTCTGCCATTCGAGGTCTTCGCGGTTGTAGGTCCGGCCCTCAGTGGGACGAATATCGAGCGGGCGCGGCGGCATTTTTGACCAGTCGACGTATTTCCAGTTCATTTCGGTCAGCGAGCCCTTGAGCGTCCCGGCGGTGCCGCAGACGAACCAGCGGTCGACCGGCAGCGCCGCGGTGGCGAGGAACTCGACTTCGATCAGCGGCGCGTCGGGGCCGGAGAGCAGCACGCGCACCTGATCCTCGGCGTCACCGCTCGAGAGCGCGTTGTCAAACCGGCACCAGACCTCCGGCTCGGTTTCGCCGAAGAGGGCGATCGCGTGGTCGAGGTGGTGCGGCAGGTTGTTGTAAAGCTGGCCGCCGCCGAACTGGCGCGTCGTCTGCCAGTCCCAGCGCCGCCCGAAACCGCACAGCGAATGGCGGATGAAAGTGATCTTGCCGAGCACGCCGCTGCGGCAGACTTCCAGCACTTTCTGGAAATCCTCTTCGTAACGGCGCTGCTGAAAGGGCTGAAGCACTTTGCCCGCCCGTGCCGCCGCCGCGATCATCGCATCGACGTCGAGCGTGGTGTAGCCGAAGGGTTTTTCGCAGAGCACGTGTTTGCCCGCTTCGAGCGATCGGATCGCGTATTGGGCGTGAAGGTAGTTGGGCGGGGCCACCACCACCAGCTCGACTGCGGGATCGGCCAGCAGGGCATCGATGTTCTCATAGGGCCGCGCGGCCGGGAATTCAGGGTGGTTGCGACGCTCCGGCAGCGGGTCGCAGATGGCGACGACTTCGAAGCGGTCACGCATTTTGGCGATGGCGTCGGCATGGATGCAGCAGCCGCTGCGGCCGAAGCCGACGATACCGACTTTGATAACGGGATTCTGATTCATCTCGGGCTTTCTCCTGTTGTGTTGCAAACAATCATAAAATAAACCTGAAATCATTTTTTGGCGTTCAAAATCAGCTCTTTTTTGTACAATTCCGGATCAATTCCGATGGCGTCGCCTTGAATTTCAGGCGGCAGGCGGTGGCCAGGTGCTGGGTCGAGGAGAAGCCGGTTTCGGCGGCGGTTTCGGCGATCGAGAGGCCGCTTCCGAGGAGTTCGCGCGCCCGCTCCAGCCGGAGTGCGCGGTAGTGTTCCATCGGGGCGAGGCCGAGCCGCCGCCGGAAACTCCGGACCACGCTCGCCCGCGACGAGTGAACCAGCCGGCAGAGCGTATCCAGCGAAAGGGGATTGCCCAAATTGACCTGCATTAATTTCTCGATGCTCCGCACCGTCTCTTCGTCGCGATCGAGGCGGCTCTCGGAGGCCACCGATTCGGGCAGGATCAGTTCGGGACTGACCGCGAGGCAGAAGCGGGCGAAAAGCAGCAGCAGGACCGCGTCGTCGGCTTTGGCCAGGCAGGCATCGGCCAGCGCGTCGGCGTGGGGCCGGCTGCCGCCGTCAAGCCGGAACCGCCGGACGCCCCGCGGACAAAAGCCGGCGTGATGGGTGTTGAATTCGGCCACCAGGTAACTACCCTGATCGCACCCCGAGCGCGGCGCGCGCAGACACCCGGGGGCGAGCCACAGCCCGTCGCCGCTTTCCAGCACCAGCTCGACTCCGTCGGCTTGATAAAAGACTCTCCCCTCCAGCACCAGATAAAGCTGGTGGCTTTTCTGGTAATGTTTCGGGAAAAAGTAGGCCGCCGTCAGCCTGGAGACATTGACCCGGTTCAAGCGGACCGGATAACTTCGGAGAACATTCATCGCCGCAACCTGTTTTGAGTTTCCCCCAAAGATACCACGCGCGCCCGGCAAATGCAAGCTGCCGCATGCCGCTTGCCCGGCTTTTTTCGAGCTGCGAATACGGCAGCGGAAAAGGAGTATGACTGCAATGAAAATTTGATAAATTTTTTATCAGATATTATTGCATTACAGCGAAATTGTGTTATACTATTTTGTAAAAGCTTCATCCAAAGTGATTCCGGCTTTTTTCCGGTTGTCTTGCGTTTCGATTTGGAATGACGGCCGATTGTTCCGGAATATTGTGAAGCGGTGGCAAAATTCTCCTAAGCGGTATGGAGCGAATGATGGGGACGAAACTGATTCAGTCGGGCGGGATTCTCGAAGTCGGCGACATCCAGTACGTGTATCTGGACTTTGACGGTGAACTTACCAGCTACAACGGCGAAATTCTGACCGTCGACAAGGTTGAGGTCAAGGATTCCAAAATCTCGACGGCGGACATCGCCGCCATTGCCGCGCAGCTCAATACGCAATACGCCGACCGCAACGTGGTTTTCGTCACCGAGCGCCCGGTCGGCATTGCTTTTTCAAGTGTCTTTGTCGGCTACACTTCGAGCTTCGAACCCTACGGCCACTTCGCCGGACTGGCCGAGACCATCGATATCGGCAACAAAATCAAAACCGACAATGCTTTTATCAATCTACACGGCAACGAAAGTCTGGAACAAATCCAACAGACCATCACCCACGAAGTCGATCATCTCCTCGGAACTTTGGATCACGGAGGGGAAGGCTTGGCGGCGTATGCGACCGTCTTGAGGTATGACATCACCTCTGGCGTTACCAGCACGGGAATTGTGCTGGATATTGATTCCATGTACATCTCTAGCGGCGGCGTGGCAAATAGTACCACGCTGAATGTTGGCTATATGTACATCTCCAACGGTGGCGTGGCGAGCAGTACCACGGTGAATTATGGCGGCTATATAACCATCTCTAGCGGCGGCGTAGCGAACGGTACTACGGTGAATTATGGCGGCTGTATAACCATAGGCAGCGGCGGCGTAGCGAACAGTACCACGACGGTGAATTCTGGCAGTATGCACATCTCCAGCGGCGGCGTGGCGAGCGGTACCTCGGTGAATTCCGGCGGCTATATAATCATTGGCAGCGGCGGCGTAGCGAACAGTACCAAGGTGAATTCTTACGGCTCTATGTTCATCGCCAGCGGCGGGAGTGCCATTGACGTAAAATGGACTCCATGTGAAGGACAAGTCTCCGCCGCAGATGGCGCATATTTGATTTTCGCGAGTACATATTCCGGTTGCTATTTAGGCGCCAATAATCAATTATTATTGCAAACGATGGAAATGTCTGAAAAAGTTGTCTATGGGCGCATGTATGTGTTTAGCGGTGGTGTGGCGAACGAGAACACTGTGTATTCCGATGGTCGCATGATCATCTCCAGCGGCGGCGTGGCGTATAGCACTACAGTGAATTCCGCTGGCGAAATGTACATCTCCAGCGGCGGTATGGCGAATTTTGCTACGATAAACAGAGGTATGGTATACATCTTCAGTGACGGCGTGGCGAGCAATCTGACGATTAACAGTGGAGGGCGGATAGTTTTCGTCGGAGGCAGTGCTTATTTTACCACCTATAATAGCGTCCCAATCTACTCCGGTGCTTCTATTGTTTTGTGGGCCGGAGATGTGGCAAACGATACCGTCATGAGCGGTGGTGAGCTGTATATTTCCTCGGGCGGCGTGGCAAACAACACCTCAATGTTATGGGGCAATAGCACAACCGTCTTCGTCGGGTCGGGTGGCATGGCAAACGGGATTGACGCGGCAGTCACCACAAAGATATACATTCAATCCGGCGGCGTGGTGAACAATATATCTCAAGGAACTGTTTACATCTCTTCCGGTGGAGTGGCGAACAATATTTTGGGCGGCATTGTATATGTATCCTCAGGTGGCGTGGCGAGCAATATTTCGGGTTCCTCTATTTACATTTCCTCTGGCGGCATAGTCAGCAACACTTTGTTGTTGTCCGATCAAGTGATGCGTATCTCCTCCGGTGGCGTAGCAAACGATGTCAGGGTGAATAAGTTCGGCAGTATGTACATTTCCTCGGGCGGCACGGCAACCAATGTGGTCTGGACTCCCTGCGAGGGTGTTGTGTGCGCGGACGACGGAGCTTATGTTACCTACGAGAGCTCTTATTCCGGCTGTTATTTGGGAGATTATAGCGGGCTGGAATCCCAAATGACAAGCATGTCATCACAGGGTTTTAACAGCAAAACCATATATATATATTCCGGTGGCGTAGCTGACAATATTTTATTGCAAAATGGTACCATGCACATTCGTTCCGGCGGTGTGGCCGTGGCGATTAGACCGCAAAATGGCGGCACAATGAATATATCCTCCGGCGGCGTGGCCGATAATACCCTGATGAGCGGTGGCTCCATGCAAATCTACTCCGGCGGCGTGGTAAATGACACCGTGACGAGCGGTGGCTTCATGCAAATTTTCTCTGGCGGCGCGGCCAATAACACGACGAATAGTGGCTATGTGAATATCTCCTCCGGCGGTGTGGCAAACAGCATTACGACTTTGTACGGCGGAAGAATGGATATTCTCTCCGGGGGCACGGCAATCGATGTCAGGGTGAACAAGTCCGGCAGTATATACATTTCCTCGGGCGGGACGGCAACCAATGTGGTCTGGACTCCTTGTGTCGGTTCCGTCATCATTGCTGATGGGGCTTATGTTTCCTATGCAAGTTCCCTTTCCGGTTGTTATTTTGGTGCGAATAATCAACTGTTATTATCTTCTGCTGTTATAAGGGGAAATATTGTTTCAAACGCTACAGATTGGTATGTCTATTCCGGCGGTGTTGCGGATTCGACCTTGGTTAACCGTGGCATTATGAACATCTTCAGTGGCGGCTTGGTAAGCCGTGCTGAGCTATCTATCGGCGGTAGCATGAATCTCTACTCCGGCGGCGTAGCCGATAGTATCGTGGTGAGCCACAGCGGTTTTATGCGAATCTACTCCGGCGGCGTGGCAAATGACATCGTGGTGAGCAGCGGTGGCTCCATGCAAATCTCCTCCGGCGGCTTGGTAAATGACACCGTGGTGAGCAGCGGCGGCTCCATGCAAATTTGCTCTGGCGGCGTGGCAAATAACACGACAAATAGTGGCTATGTGAATATATCCTCCGGTGGTGTGGCAAATTCCACTACAGTATTGTCCGTCATGGATGTATGGAATGGAGGAGTTGCCAAGGACACGGTGCTCTCTGGTGAGATTGACCGTACCGGCAAGATATATATCAGTTCGGGTGGTATGGCGGATGGAACCACGCTGAATCAGAATGGAGCAATGTACATTACCAGTGGCGGTATTGCGAAGAACACCCAAATCACTGCCGGCGCGTTGCATATATTGTATGGAGGAATACTTGCTGGAAAAATACAGTTGATGACCTCCAGCTCTTTTATATCGGCTTATGCCGGTGCGATTATTGATTTCTCGGTGGCGGAACAGAATGTTTCCGACGGTTATTTACTCAATGACTGGGCGCAAATTTCCGGTAGGAATAATGCCAAGTATACCATAACCGTCAAGGCCGATCAGACCGCGGGTGAATATAAACTCGCCCAGGAGGCAGCGAATTTTATCCAAAGGGTTACCATTGGGGATGGAAACACGACCTACGGGACGCTCTCCGTCAATGGGACGGCGGTCACTTTCGGGTATTACAGTTTTTATCTGAAGCAAGCGTCCGGGAATCTTACTCTTACGGTCGTGGACGCCACGCCGGTGGATCAGGAAGCGCCGGTTCTGTCCGGTTCGCCCGGAGCCGCGGTTTCGAATTACAGTGCCCGCATTTGGTGGGGCGCGGCCACTGACAATGAAGCGGTAAGCGGGTATACGCTTAAAATCAACGGTGTTGAATACGATGTGAAGGCGACCAATTTCGCTTTGAGCGATCTGGACGTCGGCAGCTATACATATACGCTCCGGGCTTACGACGCCTCGGGGAACCAAAGCGAGTGGAGTACGGCGAAAACCTTTACGATTCTCGACGTGACTGCGCCGACGATCTGCGGGATTACCCCGACCACCGCCGCCTGGACCAATCAGAATGTCACCGTCAATGCACAGTTTGGCGATAATGTTGAGGCAACCCTGCGGCAATACCGGATTGATGACGGCGCATGGCTGGATTACAGCGACGGCGTCGTGATGACTGCCAACGGCACAATTCATTTCCGCGCCGTTGATGCCGCCGGGAATGAAACCCTCGCCGAGTATGTGGTTGCCAACATCGACAAAATTGCGCCGGATCGACCGGCGGCAACCGCGGATACGACCCCGACCAATGGCGGGGTGATGGTGACGGCAACGTTCAGCGCCGACAGCGTGGTCAAGGAGTATTCGCTGGACGGCGACACATGGCGGAGCTATGGCAACGGGGTAACCATGAGCGCCAACGGCACCGTCTTTTTCCGGGGAGGTGACGATGCTGGAAATTACTCCGTGCTCACGGTTTACGAGGTCGAAAATATCGATAAAACTCCGCCAGACCGGCCGGTTGCGACGGCGGATACGGCGCCGACCAGCGGCGAGGTGATCGTCACGGCGGCGTTCAGCGATGACAGCGAGGTCAGAGAGTATTCGCTGGATGGACGAAACTGGTATGATTATGTTTCCGGCGTGGTGATGACCGCCAACGGCACGGTCCAGTTCCGGGGCATCGACGCGGTCGGCAATATTTCCGAAGTCTCGATGTTTACCGTTGGCAATATCGTTGATCTCGATTCTCCGGTACTGAATAGCACTCCAGTCGCAACAACCGATGACTACAGCGTTTTGATTACGTGGAATCCTGCCGCCGACAACGTCGGCGTAGCGGGTTATCAGGTTTGTTTCGGCGATGCTTCTTACACTACGACCGATTTAGCGTACAGCTTCGACAATCTTGCGGTCGGGACTTATACCGTGTCGGTACGGGCGTTTGATGCGGCGGGAAATTACAGTGATGCTCGTGAAACCTCATTTTCCATCGTCGATGTGACCATGCCGACCGTCGTCGGATCGTTGAAGGCGGCGGTTGGCAATTATCAGGCTACGGTCAGCTGGGAGGCCGCTTCCGATAATATCGGCGTGGCGGGATACCTGGTTTTTTACAATGGGAACTTTTTCACTACGACTGACCTTGAGTACACTTTCAGCAATCTTGAGGCCGGAAATCATACGGTTTCGGTGCGGGCATTTGACGTGGCGGGGAATTACAGCCTGTCTCAAGGCGTTTGGTTTACGATTAAGGACACAAGCGCTCCGACTGCTCCTGAATCGCTGGAGGCGGTGGTGGACGACAAGCGGGTTTCGCTCAGTTGGAGTGCGGCCGCTGACGATGTCGGAGTGACGGGGTATCAGGTCTGTTTCGGCGGAGTTTATTACACCACCGATACGGTTTCATATTCTTTTGCCAATCTGTCCGCCGGGAGTTACACCGCTTCGGTACGAGCCTATGATGCGGCGGGGAATTTCAGCGAAGTCCGTGAAATCGGATTCACCATCGCCGATACCGTCGCACCGCTGTTGACCGGTTTCCCGTTCGCCGCGGTCAGCGGCGACGGGGTTACCTTCACGTGGTCCGCGGCGATCGATGACACCGGGGTGACGGGGTACACCCTCGAAATCGGGGATCGGAGCTATGATGTGGCCGGAACCGCTTTCACCATCGATGCAATCGAAATCGGCAATTACGGATACCGGCTGCAGGCCTATGACGCGGCGGGCAACCGGAGCGCATGGAGCGAATGGCAGACTTTCAACGCCGAGGCATACGGCCGGCTTTTCCAGACCGAAGTGGTTGACGCCATTGAAACCTCCTGCGGAACGGTTTCGCTGGCGGCCGGGGCTTATTCGCTGGACGGCGCCTTTGCCGCCGGCTTGAACGCGCTGGTCACGGTGACCGACAACGCCACCGGCAAGGCGGTGCTGACTGCTTCGGTGAAAAACGGGGTCATCACCCGTCCGGCGAACGTGCTGCTCGATGGCGAATACACCATCAGCATCACCAGTTCGGACAAGGCGAAAACCGTCGGTTCCGCCGGAATCGAACTTCTGGGCAGCGTTTTTGTCAAAGCCGGCCAAGCGCTCGACGATGATTGGCGGTCGTCCCCGTCGCTCGTTTTCGGCACGGAGGCGGAGGCGGAATGGGTCGGCTTCGGGGACAAGCTCGACTACCGGCGACTTTCGCTCGATTACAGCGGTTCGTACGACTTTGTTGTTTCCGGACTGGAGAACACCGCCAAAGTGACTGTTTACGAAATCGTCACCGACAGCAAAGGCGTGGAGTCGCTCAAATCGCTCAAATCGCTCACGGTAACCCCCAAATTCGACAAACAGGGCAACCTCATCGCCGGCGATTCCGGTTTGCTCGCCGGGCTGTTGCTCGACAGTTCAAGGGAGTACTGCGTCGCGGTTGAAGCGACCGGGGCGGCGAGCGGCAAAAACAGTTCGTACCAGCTCTCGTTCGGCGGTGTCCGGTTCGACCGGGAAAATGAGGCCGCCGACAATGAATGGACCAATCTTGCCGTCGTGGACCCGATTTCATTCGGCGACAGTCTCAATGAGTGGGTCGGCTTCGGCGACCGGATCGATTACCGCGAATTCGCGGTCGGAGTTGCCGGAACTTATGACATCACAATCGGCAACCTCGAAAATGCCGCCAGGGTGACGATCTACAGCGTCAATCCCAAGGGTGCGCTGCAAGTGATCAAATCGCTTACGGTGACGCCGAAATTTGACAAGCAGGGCAACGTCATCGCCAACGACTCGGGCTCAATCAACGGTCTGCTGCTGGCCGCCGGACCCTCGTATTTCCTCGCCGTCGAAGCCTCCGGCGCGGCGACCGGGCGCAATACCCGGTATGACCTCTCGATCGGCGGCGAAGAGTTCACGGCGGCGAATCAGCAAAATGACGATGACCGGCAGGCGGCGGCAAGCCATGGCCTGACGGTTGCATACGGCGACGGCGTATCCGGCGAATGGGTCGGGTTCAGTGACAAAATCGATTACCGGATGCTTTCGCTTGACTGCGGCGGTTCCTATGATCTGGTACTTAGCGGGCTGAGCAATGCCGCCAGGCTGACCGTCTACGAAATCGTCACCAACAGCAACGAAGTGGACTCGCTGAAATCGCTCAAGTCGATCACCGTCACGCCGAAATTTGACAAGCTGGGCAATATTCTCTCCGGTGACAGCGGCGAAATCGCCGGACTCCTGCTCGACAGT
>CAZRFG010000134.1:0-9330 GCA_964599205.1 uncultured Victivallaceae bacterium | reverse complement strand
GCTGGACCGCGCCCCCGTACGACGGGGGGCGGGGTTGGCGCTTCGCGCTTTTTTTGAAGCCTGCGGCGCTTTTTTTATTTTTTTATTTTTATTTTCCCGTGTAGGTTTCGCTGATCCAGTACGGCGACTTCACCAGGTCCTGATACAGCTTCAACGCCTCCGGCTGATCCTGCAAGACCCGGTCATTGTGGTTCTCCCAGATCATCGCTTTGAAATTGGGATAACGCTTCTCCACCTCAAACCACTCGCGTACCCAGCGCACCTGGTCACTCGCCTTGCTGAATCCGCCCTCGGCCACCATCATCGGCTTGCGGTCGCCATACTTGGAGTTCACCTCCTTGCACCGCGCCAACGGATACCGCGCATCCTCATCGCCGTTGACATACTGCGCCGACGGCGGATAACACGACAAGCCCACCCAGTCCACATACTGGTCGCCGGGATAATAACGCTCCATCTTGTTCCACTCCACATCCGGATAACTCCGGTGATTCGGCGACCAGACGAAAATATGCCGCTTGGTCGCGCCAACCTGCTCGGCGATGTTGAACATCCGCCGCCACGCCGCCCGGAAACCGTCGGGATCCAGCCCCCAGTTCACCCAGCCCGAATTGAACTCGTTCATCGGCCGGAACCAGATCGGAGTGTGATCGCCCAGCGTCTTGACGTCGTCGATGCTGTCGGAGAAGTATTCGTAGAAGTAATCGTCCAGCTTGCCCGAAGCAATGTCCTCCGGCGAAACCGTCGCCGGCGGCAGCCAGCCGATCGCCATGAAACGCTGGCCGTAATGGTTTTCCGCCAGGTCGTAGGTGCGCAACTCCTGCAATTCGCCGAAATTCCGCTCCGGACTCAATCCCTGGTACCACAGCACCATCGAAACTTTTTTGCCGACCAGTTTTTCAAAAGTCTGAAGCGACATCGGAAGCTTGCGACTGCCGCGCAGCGGCTCCTTGAAGCCGTAGGTGGGCGGGAAGGCGCCGTGATAAAGGCCGTTGGCCGGAACCATCTTCCAACTGTTCTTGATCTTGCCGTCGAGCTCGATTTCGTCGAGCAACAGGAAGTTCGCCTTGTTCGCGTCGGGGGTGAATTCGAGTTTGACGAAGCGGGCGGGTGCGGTTTTGCCTTTGATCGCAATCCGGTACGAGCCGTCCTTTTTGCCGATCTTGGCCGGTTCGTTCCATTCGCCCCAAGGCGTGAATTCGCCCTTTTCGTCGCTCCGCACCAAGACCTTGACCGCCTGCGGCAGACGCGCATAGGCTTCGGTGTCCTGGAACCCGGAAACATCGACCGAATCCAGCTGCTGGACTTCGCCGAGATCGACGGTCAGCGCCACCGGTTCGGGCCCGCCCCAGCCGACGTAGGCCGGTTTGACAAAAGTTGTGCCCTGGCGGCGTTCGCCGTCGGTCAGCTTCGCCCCCAGCGTCCAGCGGCCGGGATAACGGTCGGCGTACTCCGGCGCGGGCGCGCGGCTGGCCTGATAAAATTTGCCGATGCCGAGGTTGCCTGCCGTGAGTTTGCCCGAATTCGGGTCTTCAAGTTTGACCGGCGCGGGCGCGGGAACATCGGTTTTCGCGGCTCCGGCCAGGAGATCGCGCCAGGGCGCGAGTTCAATGCTGTCGAAATAGCTCTTGACCTCTTCGGTGACCGGACGCTCAAAGTAGACCTTGAGCGCCACATCCGCTTTGACCGCGCCCGCCGGCACCTTGACCAGTTCGCTCAGCTCGGTGTAACGGTTGATGCCCGAAAGGAGAGGACGCGACTCCAGCACCTCGCCCACCTGCCGGCCGTCGGCGTCGCGGAAGGTCAGCGCGATCGACTGCTTGGTGCCGAGCGCCTTGTCGGTGGTCCGGATGTAGGCCGAGAGCCGGAATTCCTCGCCGCCGCGCACCGTCACCGGCACCGCGGATTTGAGTACCGCGACCGAACCCGCCGCCGTGCCCGGCGGGGTGATCAGCTGCAGCGCGCCTTTGCCGCGATGGACGGTCGGGGTCAGCCGCCAGCTGCCGCCGTCGATCCCCTGCCAGCCCGCGCCCTGGTTGTCAAAGGTGAGGTCGAGCTTGGGCGCTTCGAGGTTGATGGTGTTGAGCTTCTCCGGCGCTTTGACCTCGGGCGCGATATCGTCGCCGAGCACAAGCTGGTCGAAGCGGACAAAGGCGGTCTTTTCGATCGGCCCGTTGACGTAAACCCGGAGGATCGGACGGACGAAAGCCGCTCCGGCGGGCGGCGTCACCTCGCCGGTGCTGCGGCGGTAGCCGCCGGGGCCGGATTTGAGTTCAAATTCCTGAATCCCCAGCGATTTTTTGGCGGCGTCGAGGAATTCCAGCGCCAGCACCTGACGGATCGGCGCGTTGCTTTCGCTGCCGCCGGAGCACAGCACCTGATAGGAGAATTTGCCGCCCGCAAAGGCGACCGCTTCCTTGGCCGGCAGTTCCATCGGCTTTTCGGAGGGCTTGGTGCCGGGATACAGCACCCGGTGGAGGGCCTGACTGCCCGAGCCGGCGGTACGCGCCGCCTGCCAGTAGTTGCCGATTCCCTGCCATTGGTCAGCCGGATTCCCCTCGAAATCGTCCTGAAAAACAGTTCCCGCAGCGAGCGGCGCCAGGATTCCGGCGAAGGCGATTGCTGAAGCAAGTCTCTTCATTTGCACTCCTCTATTTGGTTTCGAGTGTCCTCGATTGGTGACTCCGAAAAAGGCCGGCGGGCCCGGGCCTCAGCCCTTGGCGAAACGTTTTGCCTGATGCGGCCGTTTTTCTCTCAACTTTTTTTCCGGCCGCGATTTTCCGGCTTACCGGCCCTTCATCCGGGCTCAAAATTGCCGCAAAAGGAGAGATAATGAAATGGCGAAACGTTTCGCTTTCCACTAAGTATAATCAAAATCAAAGGAAAAAGCAAGTCCGGAATCAAAAAAAATGCATTTTTTACTGACGAATGCTTGTATCTTACTGTTTATCCGGTATTATAACTTTGAAATTTGAGTTTCTCCGGTAGAATGAGTTTTTTTGAGAGGAAAGGAGCTGCCATGAATACTCTTTTGCGAAGCATGCTGGGCGGAACCGCGGTTCTCGCGCTGCTCGGAGGCTGCTTCTCGCCGAACGTCACCGAGACCGTCCAGGTCGATCCCGACGACGATCCCCTCGGCGGCGCGATCAACAGCGCCGACATCCGTACCGTCGCCAGCCAGATGACCCCGGCGATCCTCGCATTGCCCGAGGTCACCGGCAAAGAAGGCACCGTCCGCATCGCGGTCGCCGATTTCAAAAATAATTCGCGCTTCATCATCGACCGCAACCTCTTTATGAAACGGCTCCAAATCGAACTCAACCGCACCGCCGGCGGCAAAGTCCGCTTCTTCTCGCAGAGCGCCAACGTCGCCAAGGTCCGCACCGAAGTGATCACCGAGCGCCAGCAGGAAGTGGTCCGGGCCAAACTGGTCGAACTCGGCAAGGAGATCGCCGCCAACCCGCTCTTCGCCAACTCGGCCAAGCCGGTCAAAATCGCGGTCATCCCGGTGCTCAACACCAATCTGGTCAACATGAACGCCGACAGCTTCGCCGCCATGCTCCGCTCCGAAATCGTCACCGCCGCCGGCGGCAAAATCCAGTTCTTGATGCCCGGCGAAGTGGCCGGGGCCGATTACTATCTGACCGGCCAGTTCATTCCCGAGAGCGTCCGCACCGAGGGGATCATCAACCTCACCAACTACATCGGGGTGATCGAGACCCGGCTCAAACGCGGCCAGTCGCTCGACATCACCGACGGCCGGGTGCCGGACACCAGCCGCACCACCCCGCTGGTCGAGGGCGACCAGATCAACATCCAGCGCGAATCCGAACTGGTGCGGCTGATGACCTCGCCCGAAATGCAGGCCCGGCCGAACGTCAACACCCGCCTCAACGTGATGCTGATCAAGCCCGCCGACAAGGTCGCGGTGTACGAAAAGATGTTCCTGCTCGACCGCAAGATCGAAACCGGATTGGCCAAGGCCGATTTCATCCTCTCCGGCGACATCAGCGCGCTGTCGCAGCGCGCCCAGGGCCAGGCTTCGGACTATCTGTTGATTTCGGTCCAGCTGACCAATCCGGAAAACAACGAAACCGTCTGGGAAGACGCCTACGAAACCAAGCGCCTGACCAAAACCGGCATCGTCTATCAGTAAGGAGGAACCGTGATGAAATCATATTTTCGCATTTTGCTGCTGGCCGCCGTGGCGGCGTCCGGCGCGCTGCTGCCCTTCGCCGCCGGCGGCTGCAAGGCGGTCTCAACCGTCGACCAGGCCGACCGCGCCGATATAGAGAACGAAGGCACCGTGGTCTTCACCCGGCCGTCGCGTTACGTCGCCTGGGGGACCAAATCGCTGCGCGATTACCTCGAAGTGACCTATGAACGGTTCTACACCAACGACGCCGGGCAGGACGTGCTCGAAGTCGGGTTGCGCTTCCGCGGCGCGACCAACTGGTACGATTACTTCTACTCGATGCCGGAGTCGGTCACCTTCACCGGCCGGGCCGACTTCTATCCCGGCAAGACGCGCTCGGGCGCGCCGCTCTACTCGACCAACCGCCAGACCATTTTGATCAAGCGCGGCGACACCTTCAACTTCAAAGCGGTCTCGCCGCGCAAGGGCGCGGGGAGCTATCAACTGGTCCTGAGTGAAAGCGGCGAACTGGTTAATTGAGGTAAGACTATGAAAAAATCCCTGATTCTCGGACTCCTTGCGCTGGCGTTGGGCTTCTCCGCAACCACGCTTGAGGCGGGCGACTGCATCGTCGGCTACTGGTTCGGCAGCCCCAAGATCGAAAAGCAGACCGACGCCTACGGCCTCCGGCTGGGCCTCCCCGGCTCCTCCGGCGGGCCGGTCAATCTGAGCGGGATGGAGTTCTCGATCTTCTGCAGTTCGACCGAGTGGCTCGACGGTTTCCAGCTGACTTTGTGCGGACCGGCGCTGGCGGGCAACGTCCGAGGGCTCCAGATTTCGCTCTACAACCGCGTCCGCAAAAATATCGACGGGGTCCAGATCGGCGTGGTCAACGGCTCCGAAGAGGAGGCCGACCTCCAGTTCGGAGTGGTCAATTACGCCCGCTCCAACGCCGCCTTTCAGCTCGGACTGGTCAACATCAATCCCAAAGGTTTTCTGCCGGTCTCGATCATCGTCAACTTCGGCAATCTCAGTGACGCCAACTGATCCGGGTGATGCGCTCAAACTCAAGGGTTCGCGATGAAAAATTTTGCCTTTCTCGCCGTGCTCCTCGTCGTCCTTGCCGGAGGGTGCAAAAGCACCAACTTCGTCGACAAAAGCCAGAAAGAACTCGACGCGATGGAGGAGCAGTCCTATCAGGCGCGTGACGCTTTCCTGGCCGGAAACTATGCCGATGCGGAGAAAATCCTGACCGAACTCGCCCGCGAGCGGACGGTCAGCCAGCCGCTCTATTTGTGCGAGCTCGCCACCGTCAAACTCGCCCAGGGGCGCGAAGAGGAGGCGCTCAATGACTACCTCACCGCGCAACAGGATCTCGAGCTGCTTTTCGACAAAACCAAGGAAGCGCAGGCGCTGAGTCTGTGGAGCGGCGAAATCAACAAAGTCTACAAAGGCGATCCCCACGAGAGCACCGCGCTCTACATGCTGATCGGCACTTTGATGATGAACAAGGGCGATTACGACAACGCGATCGCTTCCTTCAAAAACGCGCTGCTCCGCGACGGCGACGTCAATGCCAAAAACGGCAACTACAACTCCGACTACGCGCTCGGCCAGCTCCTGCTCGGCGAGTGTTACGCCCGCACCGGCAACCTCGAAGACGCCAAAAAACTCCGCAATGCCGCGCTCTTCAGCGTCTACGACATCAACATCCACGCGCCGTTGATGTTCCAGGGGCAATACGATCCTTTGTTCCGCTACGTCGCCCTCAAGCGGCTGGTTCCGCGCTTCGAAGCGATGGCGGCGAGCGAACTCACCGACAAAGAGCAGAAGCAGCGGCTGATCGAAACCGCCGCCAACCTCCATGCGATGACTTTCCGGCAGTTTCTGACCGACCTCAAGGCCGAACTCGCCAGGACCCAGGACACCGTGCTCGCCGCGCAATTGACCGCCGATCTCCGGTATTCCGACGCGATCGACACCGGCACCGAGATCGGCCGGATCACCGCCGCCCGGAAACTCGCGGTCAACAACAGTCCGGCGGTCAAACTCAGCAATTATTACCTCGCCGAAGTCCTCGCCGCCAACCGCGCCCGCATCGACGAGATCGGCCGGATGCTGCAACTCTCCGACGACCAACTGCAGAATCTGTTCAACTCCGCCGATGAAATCGATTGGTTTGCCAAACTTGACCCGCAGAGCCCCTATTCGGCGCTGCTGCAGCCGTACAACTCGCTGCTGATGGTCTGGCACGGACAGAGTCCTTATTTCCGGCGGGGCGGCGACTTCAACGAAATCCGCCAGCTCTGCCTCGGCGAAAAATACGCCGATTATCTCGAAATCCTGATCGACGGCGGCAGCTGCCGCTCGATCAAGGGCCTGGGCGATGTCAATTATCAGGCCTCGACCCGCGGCGAGCGGCTGATGGATGAGATTCTGCGAACCAAGGCCCAGACCAAAAAGATCACTCAGATCGTCGCGGTGGGGATGTTCGCCACCGGTGTGGGGTTGCTGCTCTCCGGTAATCAGAATCTGATGATCATCGGCGGCGGCCTGATGGCGCTCGGCGCGATCACCTACGGCGTCGCCTACATGATGGAGCCGACCGCCGACCCGCGCTGCTGGAAGAATCTCCCGGCGGAATTCTATCTGGTCCCGATACGATTGCCGGCAGGACCGCACAAAGCCGAATTCAAAACCTACGACGGCCCGTTCGAAACGGCCAGCCGGACCGTCGATTTCGAGCTGAAACCGGCGGAAAAGCCGGGCATCCGGCACCTTTTTGCCGGCGACGTCGGCGTCACCCATGCCGCGCCCCCGGCGGCCAGGAATATGGCGGACCATTTTTATCTCCTCTTCTTCCTCGCCGATGAGGGCAAATACGTCACCACCCACCAGCAGGAAACCACCGACGCGCTGGCGGAGCAATGGGGCAAAATCGATCCCCAGTATCGCGATACCATGATTATGAATGTGATCAACATCCAGAACAATCAGTTTTCGAGCAATCAAGTCATCCGTTGAGGAGGGGTGCCACCATGCAGAAGCAATTGAAAGGATTTTCGTTCGCCACCCTTGCCCTGGCGCTGGCGCTGCTGGCCGGGTGCGCGCCGACCCGCGAGGAGCTGAGCCCGCTGCCGGAATACCCGGCACTGGAGAAATTCAACCGTGCGGCGGTCTGCGTGGTCAATAACAAAAGCAGCGACCCGATCGCGATGCTGATCTATCTCCGGCTGATTCACGACGGCTACAAGGTGATGGAGCTTGACGAGTTCTCGACCGCGATGGAGCGCAGCGCGGTGGATTATCTGATCACCCCAAAGGGGGTGTTCTTCCGCGACGTCAAGCTCAAGGACGGCGAAACCGCGCGCGACTATTTCCTGATCGTCGATGTGCTGCCGTGCAAGAACAATCCGGAGAAAAAGGTGACCCGCTACAAGACCGCGCACCGGATTTTCTTCCACGACCCCGCCGAAATCGTCCCGGCGGACGTGGCCCGGAAGCTCAATCAGAATCTCTTCAACACCCCGGACTTCCGCAACGGCCTCGACCCGTCCTACGTCCCGCCGCCGCCCCCGGCTCCGGCCCCCGAGGCCAAACCCGCCGATCCGGCCACCCCGGCAGCGCCCGCGGAAGCGGAAGCCAAGCCGGCGCGCTCTCCCGAAAAACCGCAGCCATACGTTACGCGGCTGTTTTTCGCGAAAGAGCCAACTGAATAAAAATCGACTCTTCTCTTTTTCAATTTGAGCTTGATTTTCCGGAATGATGAAGTATTTTTGATGTAAGATTGTGCGATGCATTTTCGACAGTCACAATACACACGGGGGTAAAAATGAAAGATTCCATCAAGAATCTCGCTGCACGGATTGAGCAGACGCTCAAAATGATCCAGACCGAGGAGGCGACCAAACACGCCTATGTCATGCCGTTTCTGCAGATTCTCGGCTATGATGTGTTCAATCCGCTGGAAATCGTGCCGGAGTTCACCGCCGACGTCGGCAGCAAGGAAGGGGAAAAAGTCGATTACGCGATTCTCATTGACGGCAGACCGTCAATGTTGATTGAGTGCAAAGCGAGCAATCGCGAACTCGACGCCGCCAACGAAGGGCAGCTGCTCCGCTATTTTCACACCACCGAGGCGAAATTCGGGATTCTGACCAACGGCGTCGTCTATAAATTCTTCACCGACCTCGCCGAACCCAACAAAATGGACCTGACCCCGTTTCTGGTGATCGACCTGACCGAACCCGAGAAGATCAATTATGCGGAGCTTGCGAAGTTCAAGAAAGAGAGTTTCGATGCCGAAAACATCCGCCGCACCGCGGAAATCCTGAAATGCACCGGTTCGATCCGCAAAATTCTCGCCGATGAACTGACGACGCCGTCGGAAGAGTTCGTCCGGCTTATTTTCAGAAAAATGTGCCCTGGCGGCACCTTTACCGAAAAGCAGAAAGAAAAACTGACCCCGCTGGTCAAGGCCGCACTGGACACCTTGATCAATGAAAAAGTCAAAGCCAGTCTGGATGCCGCCTTGAAAACCACCGCCGATGCTCAGGAGGCAACCGAAGCGGTGCATGAAACCATGCTCGGAGCCGAGACCGGCGTAACCACCACTCAGGATGAAATCGACGCCTTCAACATCGTCAAGGCCATCGTTTCGGAAGCGGTCGCACCGGACCGGATCGTGATGCGCGATGCCAAAAGCTACTGCGCAGTCATTTTTGACGATAACAACCGCAAACCGATCTGCCGGCTGTTCTTCAACAACCCGGAAAAACGCGCCGTCGTGCTCTTCGACGGCCCCCAGGAAGAAAAGATTCAGCTCAAAACGGCCAACGATTTGTTCCTGTACAAATCCCGTTTGCTGGCCACCGCCGGAAAATATCTCGCCGCCGAGAATCAGGAATGAAGCCTGGGGCGAATAACAGCGCATGAGCAAACTCCGGCTGATCGCGCTGATGCTGGTTTTCTCCGCTTCGCTGGCGGCGGGATCGACGTTTTATCTGTTCCGCATCGGTCGGGCGGATGAGGGATACCGGTTCGAGGTGATCCTGGCGCACGCGCCGGACGGCGGCGATGCGCTTGCCCTCAACCGCGCGCTCGAACGCACCGGGGGAGCCGGCCTTTTCCCGCCGGGGCGGGAGGAGGGTTCATTTAAACTCGACGGCGGGCAAGTCATCCGCTGGAGCAAGGAG
>CAZRFG010000133.1:0-9337 GCA_964599205.1 uncultured Victivallaceae bacterium | reverse complement strand
CTGGGCTTCGCCCGGCCTGGACTCGAGGCTCCGCCTCGGCCTCCGCCAAAGGGCTGCGCGCCCTTTGGAATCTCGCGCCAGGGCCGCATGGCCCTGGACCCCTGCTCGGCGGGAGTACCCGCCTCGCGATTATGAGGCGTATTGCCACGCCCCGAGCCGAGAGAGCGTCAGCGACCGGCTCGGCATCCCGAGGGCGACGGTCGCCCCCTGGACCCCTGCTCGGCGGGAGTACCCGCCTCGCGATTACGGGGCTTCCCTCCCTCAGAACGTATCCCGGCGGATCAGCCGGGTCGCCGCGCTCAGCCGGAACGGCTTGCGCTCATGCCCCGCGAGATACTCGGCAAACCGCCGGATCGCAAACTCACCGTTCTCCCGGTTGCACAAATCCACCGTCGACAGCTTCGGCCGCAACACCGCCCCCGGCGTGATGTTGTCAATCCCGACCACCGCAATATCTTTCGGCACCACCAGCTTGAGGTCCCGCTCCAAAACCTGAATCGCCTCGATCGCCAGCGCGTCCACCGGCGAATACAACAACTCCGCCCCCGCCAATTTTCGCCGCAATTCCTCCGGTTGCGCCAGCAAGCCGGACGACAGCCGCATCGACTTGATGCCCCGCTTGCCCAGCTCCTTTTCCATCCGCGCCGCCCGGGCGTCGTGAATCAAAAGCCCGTCCCAGTTGCCGAGAATCGCCACGTGCTTGATCTTCGCTTTGACAAACTCCCCGGCCAGCAATTCGGCAATCGCCGGTTCGTCATGAAAAATACACGGATAACTCGGGTCGGCCTCATAGACGTTCGGCCCGTAAAAGAGAAACGGCAGATTCTGACTCTCCAACGCCGGCTTGACCTTCTCCAGATTGCGGTGTCCGCGAAAGAAGATCACCCCGGCAATTTCCGGATAGACCATCGTCGCGTCGTCAATGTTGGCCAGAAAATCATCGAGCTCGACGATCACCGGCTCGTAATCGAGGTCCTCGCGGTTGGCGCACGACAACGCGCCGAGGAAAAAACCGAAATAGTCATCATACGGCCAGATCAGATTGGCATTCGGCGGGATGATCAGGACTTTCCCCTTGCGGATGCGCGGCGCGACGAAAGTCCCCTGCCCGTGCCGGCGGTAGATAATTTTTTCGGAAACCAGGTTGTTGAGCGCCTTGCGGATGGTGCCGACGCTGGCGCGGTGCTCCTCGGCAAGTTGCGATTCCGAAGGCAGCCGGTCGTGACGCTTGAGCTTGTTACGGACGATGTATTCCTTGAGCGAGACTTCGATTTTGCGATAGAGCGGAAGCTGCTGGTAGAATCGGTCGTTCATAAACTCGTCTCCTATTCGATCACCGACCACAGCCGGCCGGAGTTGGTCCGGATCAGTCGGATGTCCAGCCCGAAGGCATTTTTAAGATTCGGCTCGGTCAGCACCTGGTCACGGTCGCCGCGGGCGGCGATGTCGCCCGACTTGAGGATCATGCCGCGATTGAACACCGGCAAAATGTCCTCGATCCGCTGGGTGATGAAAATAATCGTCAGCTCCGGACGCTCGACCGCCAGCCGCCGGATGCTCTCAAGCAGAAACTCCCGCCCGGCGATGTCGAGATACACGCTCGGCTCGTCGAGGATCATCAGCTCGGGCCGGATCAGCAGCGCCCGGGCGATCAGGATTTTGACTTGCTCGCCCGACGACATGGTGTGGAGCGTCCGGTCGCGCAAGTGTTCGCAGTGAAGATCGCGCATCACCGCCAAGGCATGTTCCTTTTCCGCTTCGCTCACTTCGCGGAAGAGTCCGAGGGTGCCGTCGAGTCCGGCCAGCACCAGGTCGAGCCCGGTCCACTCCTTGTCGCCGATGAACTGCTGGATGAACGGGCTCACCCAGGCGATCGAGCGCCGCAGATCGGCCAGATTGACTTCGCCGAAGCGCTTGCCGAGCACCTCCACTTTGGCCCCGTAGACCGGCCAGGCGAAACCCATCAGGAGTTTCACCAGCGTGGTTTTGCCGGCGCCGTTGGCGCCGAGGATGAAGCAGCGTTCGCCGCGTTTGACCTCCCAGGAGAGGTCGTGAAGAATTTCCCTGCCGCCCAGATAGACGGTCGCGTTTTCAATTTTAACAGCCATTGCACTTACTTTTGATATTTGTATGCCATCCACTCGTCGCGCAACGCCTTGCCGGCGGCAAAGTCTTTCTCGAATGCGTCGAAGTCTTTGGCGGTGATTAATTTGCGGAACTCTTCGTAGAAGCGGTCAAAGTCGGCCATCGCCGCCAGCACCGCCTCGCGGTTGTTTTCGATGATCTCGCGCCACATCACCGGATTGCTCGAGGCGATCCGCGAGGTGTCGCGGAACCCGGTGGCGCAACCCGAGAAACGCCGGGCGCGCTCGGCCGGATCGGCGCAGGACAGCACGCTCAAAGTCAGCGCCGAGGCGAGAATATGCGGCACGTGACTGGTGTGGGCGACCAAATCGTCGTGCTCGGCGGCCCCGATCCGGACCGTCCGCGCGCCGATCGTGCGCCACAGCTTCTCCACTTTGGCGGTCGCCTCCGGGCAGTCGCCGGGAATCACGAAGACTTCGGCGTTGCCATAGAGCTCGGCAAAGGCGGCGGCAATGCCGCTCTTTTCGGTTCCCGCCATCGGGTGGCTGCCGACGAAGCGGACGCCGCTCCCGGCCAGCGCTTCGGCGGCGGCGGCGACGATCGAACTTTTGGTGCTCCCGAGGTCGGTGACCACCGCCCCCGGCCGCCATCCGGAGCGGTGCTGCCGGAGAAAGTCGATATTCGCCGGAATCGGCATCGCCAGCACGGTCAAATCGGCGCGCGCCAGAAGAGCGTCAACCTCATCCGAACTCTCGTCGATGACATCAAGCTCAAGCGCGGCGTTGCGGGTGCTCTCGCGGCGGGCCCAGCCGAGCCGGCGGCAGCCGTGGCCGCGCAGCGCCATTCCGAGCGAGGCCCCGAGCAGTCCCAGGCCGACGATCAAAATAGTCTTTGGTTGCATACTTTTCCCTGTTCAAGATTCCGTTTCTGTAATATAGCGCCTGATCCGGAAAAAAAACGTTTTTTTTTGGAAAAAAGTTCTTTTTTCGTTAAAATCGGAATTGAAAATAAACGTCAAAAGGTGTATAATGGTTTTTATAATATTTTAACAAACCAAATTAAATCAAGAGAAGGAACACCGCATGTCCCGCAAGCATTCCCAACGGTTTCTCGCCATGGCGGCGCTGCTGGCCGGTTCCGTCGCCGCGGCGGCCGAAGCCGATGGCGCCCCCCCGTCGGTGCTGACCCCAGGGCAAATCGTGGTCAAGACGCCGGAAGATGTCGAAGCCGGCCGGCAAAACGTGATCCGGGTCGCCGACCAGTTGCGCACGCTTTTCGCTCCTTATCGCAAAGTCCGCAAAGAAAAGGTGGAGCCCGAAGCCCCCTACCTCAAAATCATCCCCGGTGCCAACGGACGTTCCACTTTGATTTACCGCTGCCGCTACAACACCGCGGCCAAACTCTCCCCCAGCGTCGAAACGATGATCACCGCCGAAGGCTACGTGGAGCCGACCGAAGAGCAGAACATGCTGATCGTCAATGACAAAAACGAGTCGATCAAGTCGCTCGAGCAAGCGTTGCCGGCGATCGACGTGGCCTCCTCGCAAATCCTGATCGAGGCCAAGGTGGTCGAGATTCTGATTTCCGACGGCATGGAGCGCAATCTCTCGGTGCTGTTCAACCAGCAGAACACCTACGACAGCTACAACGCCGCCGGCAATCCGATCAAAGTGCCGGTGACCAATACCACCGGGATGAAGAACTCCTCGGTGGCGCCTTCGCCGACCAGCGACGGCGGCAAATTCGACTGGCTGTTCTCGTCCGGCGACAACAACATGAAAGTGTCTTTCCAGTGGCTCCTCAACGCGCTCGACGCCAAAGTGCTGTCGTCGCCGACCATCGTCGTCGCCCGCAATGAGAAGTCGATCATCTCCAACGGCCAGGACGTGCCGATCCAGTCGCAGACCACCACCAACGGCAGCATCCAGACTTCGACCACCTTCAAACGGGTCGGGGTGACGCTGACCGTGCTGCCCAAAATGATCAACGGCGACAACGTCACCTTGTGGGTCCAGCCCCAGGTCTCCAACATCCAGAGCTATCAGACCATTTCCCAGGGCACCAGTTCCTATCAGGTACCGGTGATCTCGATCCGCAGCATCGAAACCAACCTCAAGCTCGAAGACGGCCAGGTGGTGGTGATGGGCGGGTTGTACAACAACCGCGAAGCGATCAAGCAGGAGCGCACCCCGTTTTTCAGCGACATGCCCTACTTCGGCGAGGCGTTCACCTCCAAATACCGCGAAAAAGAGCTGATTCAGCTGCTGTTTTTCCTCCGGGTCCGGATCCTGACGCCGGATGATATGGCCGACGGCATCCTCTTCGACCCCGACCGGTTGGCCGAGGTCAGCAACGCGATCGGCGAAGCGGTCCGCAAGTCGCCGTCGCTGCCGCCGACCCAGGACACCCTCGAACAGGTCAAGCATGAGTTCATCGACCGCGACATGCAAGCGCCCAATGACGACTCGCCGTTGGTCGATCCCTCGAAGTGAACAAACCGGAACTATCGATGAAAGTCAGACGTCTGATCAAAATCACCATCCTGACCGCCATTCCGGTGGTGCTGGCGGCGTACGGATACATGTACGGCGTCGTTTACCATGCCGCCAAAAAGGCCCAAAGCACGGTCTCCGCCAAGGGCGGCCAGGAGGTCGACCGCACTTACAAGGTCAAGCGCGACAACCTGACCATCGGGCTGCGGCTCAGCGGCAACGTCACCGCCAGCAAGAAGCACAAGCTTTCGCTCCAGGCCAACTACCGCACCAAGCTGTTGTCGGTGGTCGAAGAGAATGCCAAGGTCAAGGAAGGCGATGTCCTCGCCGTCTTTGAAACCGACGAAATCAACGACAAGATCGATGAATTGCGCACCAACCTCGCCAATCAGGAAAAGGAACTGGTGGTCGCCCGCGAAAACGCCAAGGTTCAGGAGAGCGCCAACGAAGTCGAACTCAAGGCCGCCGAAGACCGCCAGAATCAGGCCGAGGCGGCGTTGCGCAAATACCAGCGTTTTGAACGCGCCAACACCCGCAACACCATCGACCTCAAAATTTCGACCGCCGAGACCAGTCTCATGGCCTCGCAGCAGGAGTACGAGGATCAAAAGGCGGCAATCGACGACGCCGGGGCGATCGACCAGAAAACCGACAAGGCCAACCAGAAAAAACTGCGCGACCTCCAGACCAAGATCGACAGCGCCGACAACGCGCTGACCAGCGCCGGCAATGAACGCAAAGCCTTTCAGCGCTACGACAACCCGATCAAACTGTTGCGCTTGTACAACGAGCTCGAACAGTCCAAGCTCAACCGCGAACGGGTCCGGGTCGCCGCCGCGTCGAACCTCGTCCAGAAGCAGAAAATGGTCGACAACCTTTCCGGCAACATCCGCCGCCTGGCCAGTCAGCTGGAGAAAAATGAATCCTATCTGCCGCTGATGAAGCTGGTCGCTCCGACCGACGGGATCATCATCTACGGCGACCCCGACCAGCGCTGGAACCGGCTTGAAGTCAAGGTCGGGATGGACGTCTGGAAAGGCTTGATCCTGCTGACCATTCCGGAAATGAACAATCTGATGGTCGACTTCGACTTGCCCGAACAGAGCCGTTCCAAAACCAAGATCGGCGACCGGGTGATCATCACTCCCGACTCGATTCCCACCCTCAAAATCGAAGGACAGGTCAGCCAGATCGCGACCATCCCCGGCAACCAGATTTTCTGGGACACCTCGTCGCCCAAGGTCTACAATTCACGCATCTCGCTCGACGCCCAGAATCCCCAGCTGGTCAACGGCATGAGCGTCCAGATCGAAATCGTGTCCAAGGTCCTGCGCGACACCCTCTTCGTACCGGTCGAATCGGTCTTTGAGACCAATTCCGGCTTCTTCGTCTACGTCCACCGCAACGGCAGCCCCAAGGAAGTTCCGGTCACCCTCGGCGAATCCAACGACAGCTATGTCCAGATCCTTGACGGCCTCAAGGAGGGCGACATCGTCTATTTGTACCGTCCCTATCAGAAGAAGCAGGAAACCGGCTCCTGAGGAAGGACGTGACCCATGGAGCATAGCAAGATCGTCCGCACCCGCAACCCCGGCGGGGATGTGGTGCTGAAACTGACCGATATCGTCAAGACCTACAATACCGGCGAGCTCGCGGTTCACGTCCTCAAGGGCCTGTCCTTTGAGGTCCGGCGCGGCCAGTTCGTCGGCATCGTCGGAACCTCCGGCTCCGGCAAATCGACCATGCTCAACATCCTCGGCATGCTCGACGTGCCGTCTTCGGGAACCTACGTCCTCGAAGACATCAACGTCGAAACCCTTTCCGACGTCGATCAGGCCACCATCCGCAACCAGCGGATCGGGTTCATCTTTCAGAGTTTCAATCTGTTTCCGTACCTTACGGTCGAGCAGAATATCGAAGTGCCAATGATTTACAACCAGGTCTCCCGCCGGGTCCGGCGGGAGCGGGCGATCGAGCTGGCCGAGCAGGTCGGCCTCGGCCACCGCCTCGGCCACCGCCCGAACCAGCTGTCGGGGGGCGAGTGCCAGCGCGTCGCGGTGGCGCGGTCGTTGAGCAACCGTCCCGCCTTTCTGCTCGCCGACGAACCGACCGGGAACCTCGACGAAAAGACCGGCAACGAAATCATGAAGCTCTTTCACCAGCTCAACGAAGAGGAAAACGTGACCATCATCATGGTGACCCACAACCCGATGTTTGAGCCGCATTATGACAAAGTGATCCGCCTGCGCGACGGCCGGATCGAGAACCAGCACGAAATGTTCGGTGCGCCGGGGGTGGAGCCATGATGCTTTTTTCGGACATCGTCGAACTCTCGCTGCAGAATCTGCGCTTGCACAAGATCCGTTCGATCCTGACTTCGCTCGGGGTTATTTTCGGGGTCGGCAGCGTGATCGCCATGCTCGCCATTTCCGAAGGCGCCAAGCGCAAGGCGCTCTCCCAGATCGAAGCGATGGGGATCGACAAGATCATCGTTTATTCCAAGAAACCTCCGGCCGCCGGGTCCGGCTCCTCCAACAGCGGCCGCACCAGCGCGGTGACCCGTTACGGCCTGACCGACGGCGACGAGCTCCACATCCTCAAACTCGACAACATCGACCGGATCACCAAAATGCGCGACGCCCGCAAAAAGATCCTCAAGGATCTCAACCGGGTCGACCTCAAGCTGACCAGCGTCGATTATAATTTCCTCGAAGACTCGGCCAGCCGCCTGACCAACGGCCGCTGGTTCAAGCGCACCGATTACGACAACATCCTCAACGTCTGCGTGATCGGCAGCAACGTCAAACGCAAGCTCTTCACCCTCGGCTCCACCGACGTGATCGGCTCGCCGGTGCGGATCGAGGGACAGCTGTTCAAAATCGTCGGCATCATCGACAACGACATCGGCACCAACTACCCCGAGCTCGGCAGCCCCAACGACATGATCATGATTCCCGCCCCCACCGCCGAAGCGCTCTACCGCAGCTACGCCTATACCGACGAAGGCGGCGGCGTCCGGATCACGCTGGTCGACCACGATATTTTCATCATCCGGGTGCGCGACGTCCAGTACATCGACAACACCGCCAAACGCCTCGCCGCCTATCTGGAGAAATCCCACCCCAAGGTCAAAGACTGGGATATCCTGGTCCCCCTCGACCTCCTCAAACAGCGCGAGGCGACCCAGAACATCTTCACCATCGTGATGAGTTCGATCGCCGCCATTTCGCTGATCGTCGGCGGGATCGGGATCATGAACATCATGCTCGCCAGCGTATTCGAGCGCCGCAAGGAAATCGGCACCCGCCGCGCGCTCGGCGCGCAGAAAATCGACATCCTGCTCCAGTTCCTGATCGAAACCGTCTCGCTGACCACGCTGGGCGGCGTCCTCGGCGTGACCCTCGGCGTCGGCATCTCCGAAATCATCACCCACTACGCCGGCATGCCCACCGTCTACTCGGCCTGGAGCATTGTCGCATCGCTGCTGATTTCCTCACTGGTCGGCGTCATTTTCGGCACCTACCCCGCCTGGCAGGCCGCCCAGCAAAACCCGATCACCGTCCTTCGCGCGGAATAAACCGGGACGCCCCCGGCATAAAGCACAAAAAGAGGAGGTCCCTTCGCAAAAAAGCGAAGAGACCTCCGAATCATTTCCCAAAGGGATTGCCCCCCGCCGCCGGAAGCGACATTGTCGAAGGGTGCGGCCCCCCGGACCGGCGAACTTAGAGGATTTCCAGGAGTTCGACGTCGAAAATCAAGGTGGCGTGGGGGCCGATCACGTTGCCGGCGCCGCGTTCGCCGTAGGCGAGGTCGGCGGGGATGGTGAAGCGGTATTTGGCGCCCTTGTTCATCAGCTGGAGCCCTTCGGTCCAGCCGGCGATCACCTGGTCGAGACCGAATTCGGCGGGTTCGCCGCGGGCGACGGAGCTGTCGAAAACGGTGCCGTCAAGCAGGGTGCCGACGTAGTGGACGCGGACCTGGTCGGCGGCGGCGGGTTTGCGGCCGGCGCCTTCGGCGAGGACTTCGTACTGGAGGCCGCTCGGGGTGCTGTTGACGCCGGCTTTGGCGGCGTTTTGCTTGAGGAATTCGGCGCCGGCGGCGATGTTGGCTTTGGCGGCTTCGCCGGCGAGTTTACCGGCTTCCTCTTTCATCCGGGCCTGGCAGAGGTTCATCCCGTTGCGGTACTCCTCTTCCGACATCGGCGGCTTGCCGGCGTAGGTCTCGGCGATCGCGGCGGTGAGGACGGCGACGTCGAGCGACATCGGCATGCTCTTGAGGTATTCGGCCATATTGATCCCGAGGGCGCGGCTGATGGTGACGGTTTCGCTGGAAGAGGAGCTCATTGTTTTCACTTTCGCAATAATGGGTTGAAAAATGCTTTACTATACGCCGGATGACGCCTTTTACAATTTGAAAAACTTTTTTTTTAAGCTATCTTGTACCTAAGTCAACATCAATCAAACAGGTTTTATCATGGATTACCGTACCTATTTCCGCAATTATCCCGACAAGAACGGCCGTTTCGGCGAATTCGGCGGCGCGTATCTGCCGGAAGAGCTGAAACCGGCGTTTGAAGAAATCACCGCCGCCTACAACTCGATCTGCCACTCGGCGCAGTTCATCAATGAACTCCGCCGGATCCGCCGCGAGTTCCAGGGCCGTCCGACCCCGGTTTACCACTGCGAACGGCTGTCCCGGCTGATCGGCGGGGCGCAGATTTACCTCAAGCGCGAAGACCTCAACCACACCGGCGCGCACAA
>CAZRFG010000132.1:0-9378 GCA_964599205.1 uncultured Victivallaceae bacterium | reverse complement strand
GCTTGAGCCGAGTGGAAAATAACGGTTGTTTATGGCTCAAACCGGAGAAGAGGCGAAGAGGCGGCTTCGGGAATTGCGACGGCAGCACGCAACTGAGCAGTTTTGAGGTCAAGTTTGGGGGCGGAAAACAAAAAAGCCAGTCACTTGGACTGGCATAGCAACAAAAATTGGTGGCGGGACCCGGAATCGAACCGGGGACACAAGGATTTTCAGTCCTTTGCTCTACCGACTGAGCTATCCCACCACACTTCGGTCGTCAGGTGACAACGAGACAATAATAAACACCCTTTTCCAGGTTTTGCAAGGGGGAATTCAGAAAAAATCAACTTTTTTTGCTCAAAAGTTCCGGAATACCGAAAAAAATCAATAATTTTCGAGAAAAAATTTGACTTTGGTTAGAAGATGTGGCATTTTATAAAAAGCGCACCGTGGGTTGACGACGTGGCGCCTGATTAAGCTGTATTCATCGCAAAACAGAAATAACAAGAGGTACAAAATGTCTGCTGTTGCTGAAAAAGTCAAAAAGATCGTGATCGAACAGCTCGGTGTCCAGGAAGATCAGGTCACCGAAGATGCGAAATTTATTGAAGACCTCGGCGCTGACTCGCTGGACCAGGTTGAACTGGTGATGGCGCTCGAAGAAGAATTCGGCTCGGACATTCCGGATGAAGACGCCGAAAAGCTGACCACCGTCGGCGAAGCCATCAAGTACATCGAAAGCAAGAGCCAGGAATAATCCCCTTGCGTCTGTGCGGTGCAATCAAAATGAAAGCACTTCCAATGGGTCACTCCTTCATGCTGTGACCCATTTTTTTTTAGCGGCACTCGCGGTTTTTCGATGGACTCTCCGCTTCTTGGGGGGGGAATCGCCGAACCGGCCGGTGCCGCGACAGGGCCGGCGGCAGCCGTCAAACTGGCGGGATGTCGCGAGCGGATGCAAAACCTTGGCGGCCTGATTGCGACCGCATTGACCGAAGTTTTTTGGGGAAACATAGGAGAATCTGGGCATGAAAACGAGACGTGTCGTCATCACCGGTACCGGTGTCATCTCGTGTGTGGGCAACAATTCCGCGGACTTTTGGGCCTCGCTGATCAACGGGCGTTGCGGCATCGGACCGATCACCCGATTTGATACGACTGATTTTCGGACCAAAATCGCCGGCGAAGTGAAAGACTTCGACATCGAGAAGTACATGAACGCCAAGGAAGCCAAGCGCCTGGACCTCTTCTGTCAGTATGCCGTCGCGGCTTCGATCGAAGCCGTTCAGTCGGCCGGACTTCCCGCCAACTTCATCGACAGTCCGATCAATCCCGAACGCGTCGGGGTGCTGGTTTCGAGCGGCATCGGCGGTCTGGATACGATGTCCGCGCAGGACCGGGTGCTGGTCGCCCGCGGTCCGGGCCGGATTTCTCCCTTTCTGATTCCGATGATGATCGGTGACATCGCCTCCGGCAATATTTCGATGCTGCTCGGGGCCCGCGGACCGAATCTCGGGATCGTCACCGCCTGTGCTTCAGGCTGCCACTCGATCGGGGAAGCGTTCTGGATGATCAAGCGCGACGACGCCGACGTCATGGTCGCCGGCGGGACCGAAGCGACCATCATCGAGCTCGGCGTCGGCGGTTTCTGCGCCCTCAAGGCGCTCAGCACCCGCAACGACGATCCGCAGCACGCCAGCCGTCCCTTTGACCTCAACCGCGACGGCTTCGTGATGAGCGAAGGCGCCGGGGTACTGGTGCTGGAGGAACTCGAACACGCCAAACGCCGCGGCGCCAACATCATCGCTGAAGTGATCGGCTACGGCGCCACCGGCGACGCCTATCACATCACCAGCCCCCATCCGGAAGGGCTGGGCGCGGCCAATGCGATCAAAATGGCGCTGCGTCACGCCGAACTCAATCCCGAGGACGTCGATTACGTCAACGCCCACGGCACCAGTACCGAACTCAACGACAAGTATGAAACGCTGGCCCTCAAGCGGGCTTTCGGCGAGCATGCCTACAAGCTCTCGGTCAGCAGCATCAAGGGTTCGACCGGCCACATGCTCGGAGCCGCCGGCGCGGTCGAATCGATCGCCTGCGCGCTGGCGTTGCGTGACGGCATCGTGCCGCCGACCATCAACTACGAAACCCCGGACCCGGAGTGCGACCTCGACGTCACCCCCAACACCGCCCGCGAGCGCAAACTCAAAGTGGCGGTCAACGTCAACCTCGGTTTCGGCGGACACAACGCGGCGGCGATCTACCGTCGCTTCGAAGACTGAGTCCAGTTCAGTTTTTTCCCGAAAAGAGCACGGAAGTGCTCTTTTTTTATTTGCAAAAATCGGAAAAAGCGCTATTGTAATGAATGGATATGCCGCCGGAGTGGCGAAATGGCAGACGCGCTAGACTCAAAATCTGGTGTCCTTTGGACATGTGGGTTCGATCCCCACCTCCGGTACCACTGCTCAATTTGAATCCCGTTTAGATTCGTTCTAAACGGGATTTTTTAGGCTCAAAATATCGATTTTGACGCCATTTCCCCCTCTCTTCATAATCGCTCCAAAATGGCAAAAAAAGTCGATCTGGAACCTCAAAACGGCAAAAAGCGGCAAAAGGGTTTGAACCCCTTCTGAATGCCCCCGATGGGTACCACCGGAGGATATCCCCATCATCAGTTATTTCAGGGCGTCTGCAGCCAATATTGAGAGCTGAGACGACTCTCCTGCCTGTGACCATCATCGCCATGGGCGATAACGGCATTGGCACGATATGCTCGCCTGGGTTGTGTCGTCAATAGATGTGTGCTTTTTTTATGCAAACGTCAAAAAGGAGACACGCAAAGATGACGAAAGCATACGAACGGCACGATATATCGGATGAATCTTGGGCGAAAATGGAACTTTTGTTGCCAGGTCGAAAAGGAACATGGGGCGGCAATGCACGCGACAATCGGCGATTTGTCAACGCCGTATTCTGAATTTTGCGAACGGGTGCGCCTTGGCGGGATTTGCCGCCAGGTTATGGGGATTGGAAAAACACGCATCGCCGTTTTTGCCGCTGGCGCGACCAGGGAGTTTGGGCGCGTCTGCTGGAGGAACTAATTGATAATACGGAATTTGAGTTACTGATGATTGACGCGGGGCACGTCACGGTCCATCCTCACGGAAGCGGTGCGCACGGCGGGAATCAAGATATGGCCAAGACCCAAGGGGGCTCAATGCCAAGATACATTTGGCCGTGGATGCGCATGGTATGCCGGTCCGAAAAAGGTACCTCAGCGGATTGCAAGCAAGCTGAAGCCTTGATTGACGGCATTGAAGCCAAGGTTCTTTTGGCTGATCGTGGCTATGATTCGGACGCAATCGTTGAAAAAGCAGAAAAGGCCGGGATAAAAGCGGTTATTCCGCCGCGCAAGAATCGCAAAGTCCAGCGTGAATACGACGCGGAGCTATACAAGTTGCGTCACTTGGTTGAAAATGCATTTCTTACTTTAAAGCGCTGGCGCGGAATCGCTACCAGGTATGCAAAGAATACGAAGTCATTTCTCGCCGCAGTGAAAATCAGATATATTGCGGCTTGGATGTGAATCTTTTGACGACAATATCTAACATCCTCTGCGCCTCTGTCAATACCTTTTTTTCGATCTTCATACTACCTCCATTGATTAAAAAGAACAGCCCCGGCGGTCAACATGACCGTCGAGGCTGTATTGCGGGAAAATTTCTTCTTACTCCAATCAGGTAATAGATCGGTGATTTTTTTTGAAGTACACGTTAAGTGTTGATGATTTGTTGATCATTTGGATGTCGAGGGGGAGTATTTTACGAATTGATCACTTTTAAGGTTAATTGATAAGAAATAAGGTTTTTTTTTGTGATATTTATGAGGAAAAGATTGCTCTTGATGATCATGATGCTATTGTTACTGTTAACTTCAAGAGATGAATATTGGAGGTGATCGTGGAACCATTGGCAAGACCGGACCAGACCTTGACGGATCATCTCAACGCGGTGGCGCGGCGGGCGGGGGAATTCGGGGAAAAAATCCGTTCTCCGGTCGGTTGCCGCTGCGTCGCCTGGCTTCACGATTCCGGCAAGGCCGCGCCCGCCTGGCAGGCCTATCTCGCCGGGCGGGCCGAAAGGGTCAGCCACGCCCCCGAGAGCGCGGCGCTGGCCCTTCGGCTTTTCGGCGATCTCGGCTTCCCGCTCGCTTACGCGATCAAAGCCCATCACACCCATCTACCCGACTTTCACGGCGACCTCGACCATTGGCGAAGTTGGCTGCGGGATGATTTGCTCGCCGAAATCGAGCGGAGGCCGCCGCTGCCGGAGCCCGTCGAAAGGCTCATAACGCGTCTCAAACATGAGATTCAGATCTACGGAACTTCGCACGAACTGCTCCAGCTCTGGATCCGGATGTTGGCGTCGGTGCTGATCGACGCCGACCGGCTCGACGCCGAAGCCGTCGAGAATCCGGAAGCGGCGCGCCGCCGCGGCCTTTACGACGCCTGGGAGACGCTGGAAAAGCGCTTTGAGGAGCGGCTCGATACACTCGGACGATTGCCGCCGACTCCGGTCAATGCGATCCGCAACGCGGTGCTGGCCGAAGTCCTCGCCAAGGCCGATGCACGCAACGGCTTTTTCACCCTCAATGTCCCGACCGGCGGCGGCAAGACGCTGGCGGCGATGGCCTTTGCCCTCAAGCATCGCCGCGCCAACCAAATGAGCCGGGTGGTCATGGCGATTCCGTACAATTCGATCATCGAGCAGACGGCGGCGGTCTACAAGGGCATTTTCGGGGATGAAAACGTACTTGAGCACCATTCCAACTTCGACCCCGGCGACTCGCCACGCTACCGGGCGGCGGTGGAAAACTGGGACGCACCGCTGATCGTCACCACCAATGTCCAGCTTTTTGAGTCCTTGCTCAAGTCGGGAGCTTCGGAAATACGAAAACTGCACAATCTTGCCGGCAGCGTGATCATTCTCGATGAAGCGCAGATGCTGCCGCGCGATCACCTGCAACCGATCCTGGCGACGCTGCGGGCGCTGGTGGCCGGATTCGGATGCACTGTGGTGCTCTGCTCGGCGACGATTCCGGCGCTGACCGGCCGCATCCGCCGCTCCAACGGATCCGGCTTCGAGGGACTGCCGGTCGCGACCGATCTGGTCGGGGATGCCGTTGGGCTGAGCCGCAAACTCCGCCGCACCCGGATCCGCCACCTCGGCCGGCTTGATCCCGGAGAGCTGGCCGACCGACTCGCGGCGGCTGGTCAGGCGCTCTGCATTGTCAACACCAAACGGCTTTGCCGCCGCCTCTTTGAACTGGTCGACGCGCCGCGCAAGGTTCATCTCTCGGCGGCGATGTGTCCGGCCGAGCGCAAGATCATTTTAGCCGACGTCCGCGCGGCGCTGGCGGCGGATGAGGATGTGGTGATCGTCGCCACGCAGTTGATCGAAGCCGGGGTGGATATCGATGTGCGCACCGTGTTTCGCGAACTCGCCGGGGTTGACTCGATCGCTCAGGCGGCGGGGCGGTGCAACCGTGAGGGCAAGCGCGAATGCGGCGAGGTTTTCACGTTTGACACCGGCGAACGGCCGCCCTATACGCTGCTGGCCGGATGCAATGCGGCGCGCAATCTCCTCCCCGACGACGGCGAGTGGGAGATGACGCCGGAACTTTACCGCCGTTATTTCGAGCAATATTACTATCACGCGACCACCTTTGACCGGGCGGCGTTCGCCTCGTGTTTCGGAACCCCGCTGCAATATCAGTTCGACGCCTTCGCCAAGGAGTTCAATATGATCGACAACAGCTACCAGTCGCCGCTGGTCGTGCTCTATGGTGACGCCGCCAAGTGGATCGCCGAGCTCCGCGAAGCCGGCGGCCCGGACCGCCGGCTGCTGCGAAAACTTCAGCCCTACACCGTCAATGTGGCGAAAACGCTGCTCGACGACTGGCGCGCGTCCGGCTGCATTGAGACGATTGCCGGCATCGATGTCCAGGCGGCGGCCGGATTGTACCAGCCCGGCACCGGCATTCGCTTGCCGGACGGAAATGAACTTTGGAATTTTTAATCTTCAGAAAGGAGGCTTTTTTTGAATCCGCGAAAAAATTACTGTCTCAGAGTCTGGGGCGCGTTGGCCGCGTTCAACCGTCCCGAGCTGAAAGTCGAAAGGGTCAGCTACGACGTCATCACGCCGTCGGCGGCCCGGGCGATCTTTTCGGCCGTCTTCTGGAAGCCGGCGATCCGCTGGCGAATTACCCGGATCGAGGTGCTCAACCCGATCAAATTCACCTCGGTCCGGCGCAACGAGGTCGCCAAGCTCGCCTCGCCCAGCACCACTGTCTTCATCGAAGACGCCCGGCAGCAGAAAGCCGGGCTCTGCCTGGCCGACGTCGCCTACCGGCTTTTCGCCGACCTGGAGTATCTGCCGGTCGATCAGCGCTCAGACGACCGCCCGGACGAGAGCGGCGGACCGGAGACTCCGGCCAAGTATTTTGCGATGTTCGAGCGGCGCGCCGCCAAGGGCCAGAACTTCTTCACCCCGTATCTCGGCTGCCGCGAATTCAGCGCCGATGTCGAGTACATTCCGGAAGAGGCGTTGGCCGCCGAACGGGAAGTCCGGCCGCCGTTGGGAAGTTCGCACGACCGTGATTTCGGCTTGATGCTGTACGACCTTGATTACGAAGCGAACGCCGCGTCGCCCGATGCGATGTTCTACCGGGCGAAAATGGCCGGCGGGGTGATCGAAGTGCCCGGCCGGCACTCCGGGGAGGTGCTCAAATGATTCTCCATGCCCTGTATCAGTATTGCCGCCGCAATCCCGATTTGCCGAAGCCGGGTTTTGAACGCAAAGAGTTCAAATACCAGCTGGTGATCGACCGCGACGGCACCTTCCGCGATTTGGCGTGTTTGCTGGTCGACAAAAAGCGCGGCACCGATTTTCTGGTGCCGCGCACCGTCAAGCGCGCAGGACCCGGTTCGGAAAAGAACCCGCAGCTGCTCTGGGACAGTTGCGAATTCGTGCTCGGTGAAGTTCCGCCGGAAAAAGCCGAAAGCGAAAAGGATCGCGCCACCGCGCTTCGCAAACGCGACTACTTCGCCGCCCGGATCGGGCAATTGCCGGAAAAGGTTCGCCAAACCCCCGGCATCCGGGCGGTGCTCGAATTTTACCGGCGCGGGGAGTACGCCAAAGTCGCCGTCCATGAACTTTGGGAGGATTTCCTGAAGTCCAAAAGCAATTTGCTTTTTCAACTCAAAGGCGAACTCGAACCGGTCACCGCGCTGCCCGAGCTGGTCGAGCACATTATGAACAGCGAGGACGACGGCGATGAAGACGCCCCGGTCGGCCGCTGCCTGGTTACCGGCGAAGTCCGGCCGCTGGCGCGGTTGATGGGCGCGACTCCGATTCCGGGCGGCAAGAGCAATTCGTCGCTGATCAGCTTCCAGCGGGGCAGCGGCTACGACTCCTACGGCAAGGAGCAATGCTTCAATGCACCGATCGGCAAGGACGCCGAATTCTGCTGTACCACCGCCCTCAACCATCTGCTCGGCAAGGATTCACGCAACAAATTCCTGCTCGGGGACCTCACCATGGCATTCTGGACCAAAGAACGCAAAGGTAAATTCCTGCTGGAGGATCTCATCCCCGGCATCCTCGGCGGCGGCGGTGACCACCCCGACCGCGATATCGAGCAGATGCGTACCTTGCTTCACGCCGCCTGGACCGGCGCGCTCCCGGCGGACGAGGCGAATAACGAATTCTATTTCCTCGGCCTGTCGCCGAACGCCGCCCGGATCAGCGTCAGCTTCTGGAAGACCGGAACGATCGGCGAACTTGGCCGCAACCTCGAGCAGCATTTCCTCGATTTTGAGCTTGAAACCAACGAGAGACAGCGCAAGCCGCTGACCGTAATTAGCGTGCTGGCTTCGCTGGCGCTGGAGTACAAGCTCGACAATCTGTCTCCCAACCTCAAGGCGAAATTCGTGGAAGCGATTTTCGACGGCTCCACCTATCCGGTGACGCTGCTGATTCAGGCGGTTCAACGGATTCGCGCCGATCGCAAATTCCCGCCCTTCCGCGTCGCCGCGATCAAAGCGTATCTGAACCGGAAAAACCGTTTGACCGAAAAACACCCAACCCAGGAGATCACCATGTCGCTGAATCCGGAAAATCCCAGCATCGGCTACCAGTGCGGCCGGCTTTTCGCCGTACTGGAGAAAGCGCAGACCGAGGCCAGTCCCGGTCTCAACTCGACCATCTGCGACCGCTTTTACGGGGCGGCGGCGGCGACTCCGGTGACCGTATTCGGGCGCTTGGTTTCGCTCAGCCGGCACCATCTCGAGAAACTCTCGCCGGGCCGCAAAGTCAATTTCCGGAATCAGATCGGTGAAATTATCGACCGGATCCGGGATTTCCCGGCTCACCTGAATCTGGAGGAACAGGGCCGCTTCGCGATCGGCTACTACCAGCAGAACCAGGAACTGTACCGGTCCAAGAGCGCCAGAACCGAAGAAAAAGAGTAACCCCAATAAAACCACTACAGGAGAAATCATCATGTCCGAAATCAACAAACGCTATGACTTTCTGCTTTTCTTCGACGTCTGCGACGGCAATCCAAACGGTGATCCCGACGCCGGCAACCTGCCGCGCGTCGATGCCGAAACCGGCAACGGTCTGGTCACCGACGTCTGCCTCAAACGCAAGGTCCGCAACTATGTCCAACTGACCGGGTCCGGTCCCGGCTACGAGATTTTCATTCAGGAAAAAGCCATTCTCAACAACCTGATCGACACTTCGTACGACGCTCCGGAAGTCAAGGACAAGAAAACTTCGCCGCGGGACTGGATGTGCAAAAAATACTACGACGTGCGGACCTTCGGCGCGGTGATGAGCACCGGCAAAAACGCCGGTCAGGTTCGCGGGCCGGTGCAGTTGACCTTTGCCCGCTCGGTCGCGCCGGTGATTCCGCTGGAACACTGCATCACCCGGATGGCGGTGGCCACCGAAAAGGAAGCGGGCGACCAGAAAGGCGACAACCGCACCATGGGCCGCAAGTTCACCATTCCGTACGGTTTGTACGTCGGCCGCGGGTTCGTTTCGCCGCAACTGGCGGCGCAGACCGGCTTTTCGCAGCAGGATCTGGATCTTTTCTTCAAGGCGCTGGGCGAAATGTTCGAGCACGACCGTTCGGCGGCGCGCGGCATGATGGCGACCCGCAAGCTAATCGTCTTCAAGCATGCCGACCCGCTCGGCAACGCTCCGGCGTGGAAACTCTTCGACCTGGTCAAAGCGGAGCCGAAAGACCCGTCGAAGCCGCCGCGTGAATTCGGCGATTTCACCATCACCATCGACCGCGCCAAATGTCCGGCCGGAGTGGAAATCATCGAAC
>CAZRFG010000131.1:0-9414 GCA_964599205.1 uncultured Victivallaceae bacterium | reverse complement strand
ATCAGCTACGGCTGCAACCCAAACATCTTCAATGAAAAGACCAAGATCTCCCAGGTCAAAAAGCCGTCCCTGACCATCTCGCTGACCGAAGCGTTCCGCAAAGATCTTGACGACGGCCGCGGCAGCTACGTCGTTTCGACCTCACTCGGCACCACCTACTCCCTCTTCCCGCGTCATGAGAAGAACATCATCGTCCTCTGGACCGACGGCCACGTCTCCGCCGCCGGGATTCCGGTGCGCTTCGACTACGCCTCGATGTACAACACCGATCCCTTCCGCAACGGCGGCACCTCCCAGGCCGGCGATCCGGCCAACAACTGGGACATCTACTGAGTCAACCCTTTCAGGCGGCAGTTTTTCCCGGTGAAAAACGGCCGCCTTTTTCCGCTCTCCATGCAATAATCTCCTCAAAAATCCATCAATATTGACAACTAGCATCAAGAACTTCAACCGGGAATACTTGATTTATGAGTCAGAAAATCAGAATTGCCGTCCTGCTGCTGGCGCTGGCGTTTTCGCTCGCAGGCAGTCCGCCGATCCGTTGCGCGGGGGCCTACCCCGGTCATCTTCAGGGCTTTGACAGCGACGGCAAGTTTCTCTACTGGAGCTTTACCACCCGGCTGGTCAAAACCGACCTCGACGGCAAGCTGATTGCCGAAAAACCGGTCAAATCCCACCACGGCGACCTCTGCGTCCGCGACGGCAAACTCTATGTCGCGGTCAATCTGGGCAAATTCAATCAGGAGACCGGGGCCGACAACGTCGTCGCCATCTATCGGACCGACGATCTCGCGCCGGTTGCCGAGCATCCGCTCCCCGAAGTCGTCCATGGCGCCGGCGGCATCGCCTGGCATAACGGGTCCTTCTGGGTGGTCGGCGGCCTGCCCAAGGGGTATGAGGAGAATTACGTTTATCAATATACCGAAGATTTCAAATTCATCAAACGCCACACCATCGCCAGCGGCTACACCCAGCTCGGCATCCAGACGGCCTGTTATGCCGCGGGAAATTGGTATTTCGGCTGCTACGGCAACGTCACGCTGCAATGCGACGAACAATTCAAGTTGATCCGGCAATTCAAGTTCAATACCGCGGTCGGGTTGCTGGCCATGCCGGACGACGCCATCTTCGCCGCCGTGAATACCAGAGAGAGCGATCCCGATCAGAAAGTCAACGCCAACCGCGCCGTCGCCCGGCAGGTTCTCCCGGACCCCGAAAAGGGATTTGCAACCCTTCCTGAATAACAACGCTTTTTGCGAAAGTCCCCCCGATGAAATCTTATTTTCTGCCGATGGCGGCGCTGTGCGGCGCATTGACGCTCAGCGCCGGAGTGCTGCAAACCCCGACCAACCTCAAAGAATTCGCGCCGGGCACCAATGTCACGGTCAAAAACGAAAACGGGGTCTGGGTCTTCACCCAGTCGCCGCCCGCGAAATACTGCGGAGCCAAGCTCAAACTCCCGATCTACGCCGCCCCCGATGTCAGCATTGATTTCGAATACCAGATCGAATACAAAGGCGAAAACGCGCCAAGCTATCTCGGCGTCACCTTTGAAGACCAGACCGAAAACGGGTTCTTCTTCCGCTTCCCGGTCGGCTCCGGCGAGTGGCAGAAAGCCTCGATTCCGCTCCACACCGCCAAAACCAAGACCGGGGTCGAACTCCGCAAGGGCCTGAAGCTCGGCCCCTTCAACATCTACACCGTCACCGCCAAAGAGCCCTGGCCCGAAGTCACCATCCGGCTCCGCAACTACCGGGTCACCGACAACAACGTGGTCGATGAAAACGCCGCCGTCCGGGTGAGCTACTCCGCCGTCGTCCTCTTCGACTGGAAATTCGCCAAAGAGGCCAAATCCTATCGCCTCGAAATCGCTTCCGATGAGAATTTCAGCAAGAATCTCGAGTCGATCGAAACCACCCGCAACTTCGCCACGCCGTCCAAGCCGCTGCCGGCCGGGATGATCTATTACCGGGTGCTCGCCCTCCCCGAAGGCAAACAGATCGACGGCGGCCGGGTGCTGATTCCCGAGCGTCACCATACTTATATGCTCCCCGTCTACGACTTCGCCAAACTCGCCGCGACGCCGCATCCCCGGTTGACCCCGCTCGCGCGCTACAACGTTGAGCTCGAGCCGGATCTTCTCAAACGGGCTGCGAGCGCGCTCAAGGTCACTTTGCCCGAAGACATAAAGCTATTCACCCCCGGCGCCGATCCGCGCTTCCCCGGCAAGATCGACTGGCGGCGCTTCACCGGCAGCACCATCACCGGCCTCGGCAAAGACATGCAGGCCCTCGGCCAGGCGGCAATCCTCTCCGGCGATCCCGCGCTGATCGCCAAGGCCAAAGAACTCGCCCTCGGCGTCGCCGCCAAGTGGGATCCCGCCGGCAGCAGCTCGGCCGACCAGAACGACCTCGCCGCCGCCAATCTGCTCTTCGGCCTCGGCTTCTGCTACGACGCGGCATATCAAAGTATGACTCCCGCCGAACGCGAACTGGTCAATGCCAATCTGCGCCGCCGCACCCTCGACTTCTGGGACAACGTCAACCCCTTCCGGCGCAACGAAGCGCAGAATCACTCGTGGGAAAACACCGCCGCCCCCGCCTTCGGCGCGATCGTCATCGACGGCCATCCCGAGTGCGCCGACTGGTTCGACTTCGCGCTGAAACTCTACGCCTACCGCTTCCTCCCATCGCTCGGGTTCGAAGGGGAAAACAACGAAGGGCTGGCCTACTGGCGGTTCGGCTTCAACATCGTCGCCCGCTTTATGGACATCGCCAAGCGCGAAGCCGGGGTCGATCTCTATCAGATGCCCTATGTCCGCGCCACCTCGCTCTTCGGGCTCTACTCCGCGCCGCAGGGCGGCTATGAACTCAGTTTCGGCGACAACGGCACCCCCAACCACCACGCCATCTGGACCTATTCGCGCCCCTTCTGCCGCAAACTCGCGATCGAGACCGGCGAACCGGTCGCACTCTTCTACGCCACGATTCCGGCCGAGGGCGGGCTTGTCGCCGCTTCGCCACTTTCGATTCCGCAGTCGTATTCCTACGCCCACATCGGAGTGACCTTTTTCAACACCTTCCTCGCCGACGCCCGCGAAAACGTCGCGGTCGGCTTTCACTCGGGGAAGTTCTTCGCCGGCCACCAGCACGCCGACCAGAACGGCTTCGCGATCAACGCCTACGGCGACAAACTGGTCACTGACGGCGGCTATTACGACTGGTACGGCAGCGAACACTTCACCAAATACGCGATCCAGACCCAGGCCCACAACACCGTGCTGGTCGACGGCGAAGGCCAAGCGGTCCACACCTTCGGCGCCGACGGCGCAAGCTCGGGGTATTTCGACTCTCCCGGCTTCGGCTTCATCCGCGGCGACGCCGCCAAACCGCTGATTTACGGCGGCAAACTCAAGAAGTTCGACCGCGAGCTCCTCTTCCTCAAGCCGGATTTCGTCGCCGTTTTCGACCGGCTCGAATCCGACCAGCCGCGCGCCTTTTCCAACCTGATCCACGCCCAGAGCGCCGAGCCGATCCAAGTCGACGGCGATCGCTTCGCCATCCGCCGTCCCCGCGCCCGGCTTGACGGCGCCGTACTCACCCCCGCCACGCTCCGGGTGGCCAAATCCTGCGACATCAAGCCCAACGACCAGTGGTCGAGCGACATTCTCGACCTCCCCGAGCCGGAGTGGACCCTTTTCATCGAGAATCCGGTCAAAAGCAAGACCTTCGAATTCCTGACCGCAATGAAGATCGACCGCGCCGCCGCGCCGCCGTCGCCGCTCAAAATCGAGAAACTCGAATCCCCCGACGCGATCGGCGGCAAAGCCGTCGCCGCCAACGGCGACACCGTCGAATTCCTCTTCAACCGCACCCCCGGCAAGACCGTCGAACTCGGCACCCTCCGTACCGACGCCGCGGTCGCCGCCCTCCGCCGCGCCGCCGACGGCTCCCGGCTGATCGACGCCGCGGTGATCGAGGGAAAATTCCTCGACGTCAACGGGCAAAACGTCCTGAAAAAAGATCAGGCAGCGAGTTTCGCCCTCAACCACCCCGCCCCGACCGTCAAGGAAACCCGGGACGTCCTCAGCTGCGACGGCGTCGCCATCCCCGGCAAACTCGAAAGCATCACCGCGGGCGACGGCTCGCTCCGCTACTTGTTCCACGCCCGAGTCAAACTTCCGGATGACGCGCCGCGTATGCTTGCCGTCTCCGGCGGCGACGCCCACTACCTCCTCGGCGCAACCGACTCCCGCTCCAGCGGCATCCTCGCCCCCGGCAAACCCGCCAAATTCTCCGCCGCCGCCGGCGACTACCTCCTCGCCGTATCCTCGGCCAGTCCGATCGACAAACTCGAGCTGACCATCGACCGCGAGGCCAAGTCCGTCGACCTCATCCCCGCCGAGCCCGTCATTGCCCCCGGCGCGATCCGCCTCGAAGCCGAAACCCCCGACCGCTTCACCGGCGAGGAACTCTACTTCCTCCGCCGCGACTTCGCCTCCGGCAACGTCGTCGGCCTCCGCCAGCACCAGTCGGAACAGGGCCTCGAATGGAACTTCACCATTCCCGGAGACGGCAAATACTCTCTCGCCATCCTCGCCGCCAACGAAGACAGCAAAGTCGTCCGCGACCTCATTCTCGACGGCCAACTCCTCCGCACCCGCTGGAACTCCACCGGCGGCGACGGCCGCAAAGCCGCCCATTGGAAACTCCAAACCCTCCCCGCGCCCCTCACCCTGACCAAAGGACAACACAACCTGAAACTCCAATTCAACCAGAAAACCGCCGCCCTCGACGCCATCATCCTCACTCCGGTGAAATAAAACAGGGGAGAATGCGGGGGAGAGGAAAAAACTTTTTATAAAAAGTTTTTTCCTCTCCCCCGCGCCCCCTCTTCTTTTTCAAAAATTTTGAGGATTGCGCTTTTTCACTTCAGCGATGCTGAATTGAAAAAGCGCAGTTTTTTTATCGGAAAAATGGGTGAAAGGCCACCCGGATGACTTGGACGGCTTGAACGGGGAAGGACTATCCAGTGCAGGGGAGAGCACTCGTCTCATCGATACGCCCGGGCCCGGCGTGCCGCGGGCCGGTCAAGCGCGGTATCGACGTGCCACGCCCCGCATAAAGCACGGACTTGAGGGAGTTTCTCCGTAAAAAAGGGAAAAAATCCCCGAACGTTGGGAACAGGGGGGCAAGAGGGGGCAAACCTTTCCTAAAGGTTTGCCCCCCGGCAAAGCCGAAGGAATCGGCGGCAAAGCCGCCAGGGGTGCAGGGGCGGCGGCCCTGCCGGCGGGGTAGCAGGGGGCGAGGAGCCCCCGGACCTTTCCCTGGGTCAAAAAGAGACGTTGACGTCGCCGCTGATGCGGGTGGGAGTCGGCATCAGGTGGATGCCGGTGGTTTCCTGCCAGTTGCGATCCCAGGAGTTGAGGAGGAGCGGGTCGGTGGGCGCGCCCCAGGGATTGAGATCGATGATCAGGATCTGGTGTTCGCTGGTGAAATAGATATCGATGACGAGGTCTTTGAGCGGCAGGCTCCAGGAGATCGAGTCGATGAATTTTTCGGCGAGAGACCAGAATTCGTTTTTGACGCCCTCAAGGCGGCGGAAGTGGCGGATGAGGTGGTATTGGCTCATCGCGTTGAGTTTGCCGTCGCGGATGAAGAGGCGGAATTCGCGGGTGCGGTTCATCCGGCGGAAAGGGCGCAGACACACGTATTCGACTTCGCCGTTGGCGGCGGCGGTGCGGACTTTCTCGCTGAGGGCGAGGAAGCGCCAGGCGCTTTCGGGGGAGAAGACGGCGCCGCGCTTGAGTTCGAAGCGGACGGTGTCGGTGGGGGCGCAGCGGTCGACGAAGGCGAAGCAGTTGCCGGGAATGGCGCTCATCGGCCGGCGGAGCGACTCGATGGCGTCGCTGACGGCGGGACTTTTGCGGTCGCCGGTGTTGCCGGCGGCGAGTTCGGCGACGGCTTCGGGGTGGAGCCGGACGAAGCTGGTCAGAAAGGTATGGCCGGAGAGAACCGGGTACCAGACGGGAGCGCGGAGAAAGTTTTCCATCACATCACCTCACAAGTCATCGTATGGATTTGACTCGGCGGGCGGCTCGAAGCGCCGGAGCACGGTCAGGAGATAGATGATCATACCGATCACGTAGGCGGTGCCGAAGCTGAGCAGCGGCAACTCGAAAGCCGGAAAGGCGCAAGCCACCGGCAGCACCGGGAAACCGGCGTAGATCGCGCAGACGAAAACCTTGCGGAAATTGAAATTGCTGAGGTTGCGTCCGCCGGTCCAGAGAAACATCGCGACAAAAACAAGGGTATAGAAGAGAACCTGGAGGAAACTGCCGACCCAGAACAGGAAAAAGCCGAAACCGAAATAGACATTGCGGGCGATGACGCCGAGCTCACTGCCGCTGATGGTTATGGTCTTGGCCCCGGTCTCGACCTCGGCAAGCTTGGCGGGAGTGGCGGCAGCGGCCTCGGCAAGCATGGGGGTGAGTTCGCCGGCGCGAACGGTGCGCTGGGTGGTGGTGTATTTGGCGAAATCGACTTTCTTGTAAAGGAATTCGTCGTCGCCGCGCTTGAGGACGATGGCCATATCGCCGGGGAACCAGTAAAAGAGATACTTGTAGTCGCCTAAAGTGCTTTTTTCGGGGAGCGGCGGCAGTTCGACGCCGGGAATGTACTGCAGGAGGCCGCCTTCGGGCAGCAGCAGTGCGCGCGGCCGGTCGGGATCGAGGGTCGGACGGATCCACGCGCCGCCGCGGTTTTCGATCCCGCCGAAGGCTTTTTCGAAGCGGACGGCCCCCTTGGTGAAAGCCTCGACATTGGATTGGTAGTCGATGATCGAAACCGCCAGGGCGCAGATCAGCGAAAGCAGCGCGAGGTGGAACAGCGCGCGCACCGGATGCTGGTTCACCAGCCGGGTAAAAATCGCGGTGCCGCGGCAACTGCCGGCAAAGGCGGCGATCAAGGAGGTTTTTTCGTAAGGCTGCGGATTCATCGCAAGGTTACTTCTTTTCTGGTTCCTGGACTTTTTTGGTCGCCTCTTCGAGCTTCTTTTCCTTGGCCTTGTCCGGCTCCGGGAGCGGGGTGACGGCGGTGGCGTTGAGGGTCTTGAGGACTTCGTCGGTGAGGTCGAAGCCGGGCGCGGCATAGAGAATCGGGGAGACATCGTTCATGGTCCGGCCGGAGGTGTCGAGCACGAAATCGAACCCTTCGGCGACGGCGCGGCGCTTGATTTCGGCGCGGATTTCCTCGATGATTTCGCGGCGCTTCTGGAGTTCGAACTCGCGCATTTTGCGATTGCGGTCGGTGGCGTACTGCTCGGCCTCGGTGCGTTTGGCGATGATCTGCTGTTCTTTCTGGCGCATGGTGGTGGCGGCTTTGTCGCGGGCGCTGTCGTCGAGCGCGAGGTTCTGGGCGCTGTCGCGGGCGACATTGAGTTCGTTTTCGAGCACCCGGATCTGTTCCTGGAGCCGCAGCAGGTAGCCGCGGTAGATTTCGGCCTGCTGTTTGATCGCGCCCTCGGCGATTTTACTTTTGTAAAATTCCCGGAAGACCTTTTCCAGGTCGATGGTCGCAATCCGTTGTTCCGGGGACGCGGCCAGGGCGGTCAAAGTCAGGATCAACAGCGGCAAAATCAGGGCGATGCGTTTCATGATGCGGGATCTTTATGGTTTGGCATTGATGGTTTTGGTTTGCTTTTTGGGCTGCTGCCAGCGCGACTCCCAGACGAATTCGCGGAAATCGTCGTTGTAAACCGTACCGGCGTCGAAGCCGAAAAAAAGCACATCGGTAACGCCCGAAAAGGCGCGCATGGCGGTGGTGCCGACACCGTCGACCGCGCCGGCGATGAAGCCCCAGAAGGGAACCGCGCTGTTGCCGAGGACCATGCAGCGGGGCATTTCGAGCGGACAAGTGGCGACGTTGGTGATGCCGCGGGCAATCCGGGAAAGCCGGAAATCGAAGCCCGCGTCGGTTTCGACGGCGGCATCGTCCTTGGCCGGAGCGGCGCAAACCGGCTTGCCGGTTTCGGGGCATGAGGCGGGGGCGGTGGCTTTGGTTTCGGCGGCGGGAGCCTGAGTCTGCGTTTTCTCGTCGGCGGCGCACAGCGTGGCGAGGACGGCGAAAGCGGCGAACAGACAGAACTTTTTCATCTCGGGTCTCCTTGGGTTGCAATGATTGTCACCCTGACAAAATAGCACCGGATCGGGGATTTTTCCAGTATGCAATCAACTATTTTACAATCAAAGCGGTTCGCGGTTTGAACGCGGGGGACTTGCGGTGTATAGTAAGGAGATGAAAAATCCACTTTGATCGGGGAGACCACAAACGCTATGATGACGCTTGACGAACTGCAAACCATGGAACGATCGATCCGGGAGCGCCTCGACCACCTTGGCACTTTCCTCAAAATCGAGGAAAAACGCGAAGAAATGGCGGCGATCGAGGCGAAGATGGCCGCGCCGGATTTCTGGGATCGCAAAGAAGAGGCCCAGAAGACGGTCGGCGAACTCAGCGCCTGCCGCAACCTGATCGAACCCTATGAAAAACTCTGCAACTCGCTGGAGGACTTTGCGGTCAACGTCGAATTCGCGGCCGAGGATGAAGAGCTGGCCAAGGAAGCGGAGAAGACGGCGCGGCAGTTGTCAAAGGCGGTCGACCGGCTGGAAATATTGAGTTTTCTCTCCGGCAAGTTCGACCGCAGCAATCTCTATTTCTCGGTGCATGCCGGGGCGGGCGGGACGGAGTCGTGCGACTGGGCGTCGATGCTGTTCCGTTTGTACCGCCGGTATTTTGAGCGTCGCGGCTGGAAGGATGAGATCATGGACTACCAGCCGGGCGAAGAAGCGGGGATCAAGAGTGCGACGCTGCGGGTGGAGGGCGAGTTTGCCTTCGGTTATATGAAGGGCGAAAAAGGGATTCACCGGCTGGTGCGGATTTCGCCGTTCGACAGCAATGCCCGGCGGCACACCTCGTTTGTGTCGGTGGATGTGTTTCCCGAGCTGGATGAGGACATCGATGTCGAGATTGATGAAACCGAGTTGCGGATCGACACCTACCGCTCGAGCGGGGCGGGCGGTCAGCATGTCAATACGACCGACAGCGCGGTCCGGATCACCCACTTGCCGTCGGGGACGGTGGTGTGCTGTCAGAACGAGCGTTCACAGCACAAGAACCGGGCGACCGCGATGCGGATGCTGCAGGCGAAGTTGTACGAACTGGAGCAGGAAAAGCGGCGCAACGAGGCGGATGCGATCCGCGGCGAAAAGGCGGAGAACGGCTGGGGGAGTCAGATTCGCAGTTATGTGTTGCAGCCGTATCAGATGGTGAAGGATTTGCGGACCGGGGTGGAAACCAGCAATACGGCGGGGGTGCTGGATGGCGACATCGACGAGTTCATCGAAGCGTATTTGAA
>CAZRFG010000130.1:0-9489 GCA_964599205.1 uncultured Victivallaceae bacterium | reverse complement strand
TTTTCGATGGGTATTTTTTGAGTTCAGAACAGGGGTCCGGCCGCGCCGATATTGATTGCCCGGGACAGGGTATTCTTCATGAAACGGAGTCTGGCGGCACGGCTTGGGATACCCGATTGAGGAGAGGTTTCGGATATTCTCAAAAAGAGAATGATTTCTTGCTTTTTATCAATCCATATCGTATGGTATTGTAAAACTTCATTCGAGATCGTCAAAAAGATCGTCAATTCAACGGTTTCAGCCATGGGAAAGATCATGAATAGAAGATATTGCCCGATCAATTGGAAGTCGTTTATTCGCATCGCTTTTATGCTGATGGTGCTTGGCTGCAACGGATGCATTGCGGATGCGATGTTCACGCGCATGGTAAGGCTTCCCGACGAGCCGTGTCAGGAATTCAGCGGTGTAGACGACAACGACGATACGGTGGTGCGGGGCTATTATCTTGGGCTGAAGAAAAATGATGGAAAGAACTTTCACCACTACCAGTTCAATGGCATTTTGAAAGGTGATCGCGTTGTTGACATTTATATTTCCAGCCGGGGCTACGGAGAAGCAAGCGCGATTGAATCCTCCGAAGATATTGCAAGTTCTAACAATATCGCGAGTGTAAAACCCGCCTATCTCATTTTAAATGTCAACTCTCGCCAGCCCGAGGAATGGCAGTATCTGCTGAAACGAATACCGGCAATGAAGAGCTCTGGTTATGAACCGATATTATGTGGCGGAATGTTCTTCGAGTACCGAAAAATATTCATTTACCTGCCACGCGATGCGTCGAGCGAAGGGTGCGGGAATAAGTCTTGGGAAGGGGAAATTTCGGTGAATCGTGTCCGGAGAAGCGAAACCATGTTCTGGATTCGTCAGTTATATGGTATCCCGGCGGCAATCGCATGTGTTCCCGCTGATGTCATTATGTGTGTATACACGCCTTTTGAGATGATTCTTTTACCCCGCCGCATTGAGGCGATGGCGTACCTTAATCTGAGTGATATGATTGGCGATGGTGAAGAGTGGTCTGAAATCTGGTCTTATTTTTACAACTATTATTGAGGCACAGGTGAGATCGTTTATGCATATTCGCCGCTCAGGAATCCACGTGAACTGCGTCATTGGCCATAGAAAAAGTTTTTGCCGTCCCTTTTTCCGGATCGCGTTTTCAAGCCGAGCCGGGTGTTTTTCGGTGTGATTTGCTTGCGATTGCGGACACCCGACAAGAATGCACCTCAGCGTTTTTGCGACCAGCTTGCGGGAACCAGATCGAAAAGAGCGCAGATGCTGATGAACGCCATCAATATATAGGCCGGGAAATTGCTTAAAAAAGTTTCGAGTCCTGCCGAACAGTTGAGCGTGGCGCTGACCGTGAGAACAAGCAATAGAATCAATGCAATCACTTTAAACGGCGTTCTGACTTTCTCTTTTTGCATGATCGTTTCCTCGATTGGGTTCTCAGGCTGTTCATTGCATATCCATTAGCTGTTGATAGACGTTTAACTTTCTTTCCGTGTATTCTTTGAGCAATGCCTCGATTTCCGGGCTGGTTTTATACTCTTTGATGATTTGCTCCTTGTTATTGCGAATGATCGGGTCGGCGCCTCTCTCCAGCAGAAATTTTGTCGTCGAGTAATTTCTGTAGGCCACCGCGACGGCAAGAGGCCGGATGGCCCCGGTGGGGATGGAATATCCCAGTTCGTCGACCATGAATTTCAGGTTGTCCGCCGTTCCCAGCGCGCAGCCGAGCAAAACCGGGGAGCCGTTCGGCGGGACCTGAAGCCGCGACCATTCCCAGCCGAGACGATGCAGATAGCGGGCGGAATCGAGGTTGACGGCAAGCGCAAATGTCATGACCAGAGCTTTTTGTTCTTCGATCGCTTGCCGCGCCTCCGGCGAGGCGAGCAATGCTTTCAGCTTGTCGCTGTCTTTGACCAGACTGAAGGCGTTGTGTTCTGAAACCTTGAGTTTTGCACCTTTGGCGATCAGCTCGAGGAGAAGCTTGGCGTCGGCATATTGCAGCAGCTCCCCCATGAGGGTGAAGCCGGTGGTCGCTTGTAAATTCAAATCATCGGTGCGGGAGGCGAGCAGCCGGATGATCTCGGCCGGCCGGCGATTTCTGGCGGCCCACATCAGCGCATTGTTTTGATGCTTGTCGGTGATGTTGGCATCGGCGTGATGCCGGAAAAGGGTTTCGAACACTTCCGGCTTCGTGGCGTAAGTGTTGGCGGCCCAGATCAATGGCGTAAAGGTATGCTGATCCGGGCGATTGACTTCAGCCCCGTTTGCGAGCAGGACATCAAGGACTTCCGGACGGGAGCCGGTGATCGCCGACCGCACGCCTCGATTGGGGTCCCAGCCGGCTTTGATGATCATCCGGATAAAATCCGCCGATCTGTCGTTCACATTCCAAAACTGCGACACTGTCCAAGCCTGGCTGCCGCCGGTAACCTTGCCTTGCGTGCCGGAAATGATTTTATTGCCGGCGACGGTAATGTTCCAGGCGATCATTTCTTCAAAAATCAATTTTTTAGCCGGGAACACCCAGCAAAAAATCGTGGTGACGGAATAGATCTTTTCCCCGCTTGGGCTCTCGGGAGAGATTCTGACCGCGAAGCAAGGGCCGTTGAAGGCAACCTCGCCGGTCAGGGGCTGGTCATTCTCGCGGTCGATGACGGGCACCGGCGTTGCCGGAGAAAGTTCGAGATTCTCAAGTGAGAAAACCTCCCGCTCATTTTTTTGCGGAGAATAGCTCAGGCGGAAAGTCACCGTGACCGGCTGGGGGCGCGGCTCTTTGAAATAGCGCGTGAAGTTCTTCGGAGTCATTTCGAACGGAAATGAAAAGATATCACCGGCATGAAGGTTGATGCCGATCAGAAGCAGGATGGCAATCGGGATGCCGAGCCCCATTTTTCCCTCCAGGTTGGATGCTGACGGCGCGGGATGCTGCTATACAATAGTCGATTTTTACAGTTTTTCAAATCATGATGGCATGGGATGCGGATTTGAGCAAGTTGTCGCGAAGGGGATTCTTGATGTGCGGTACTGGATATTGTGATCCTCGCCATGACCAGGCGGGCATAAACGATTTTAAGGCAAAAAGAAACCGCGACGGAATTTGACTTCCGTCGCGGATATGGCAACCGGGTGAAAATGCCACGCCGGTGAATGGATCGCCTGACGGGCCCGAAAGCCGCCGTTGCCGACGGGGCGGGACCGGTGCCGCGATCCGGAAAAACGAGTTACTTCTTCTTGGCCGCCGCCGCGATCTGCGCACGGACTTTTTCCTTGCAACGATCGAGATAAGCTTTGCGACGAATGCGTTTGACCACTTTGTTGAGCTGCTGACCCATGGTAATACCCTCTTTTGTATCTGGATAATCAATTCAATTGTTTTCTAATGTATCACCGTTCCGGGACTTTTGCAAATCGCCGGACGTTTTTTCCGGCTATTTTGTGGCTTCGGCGTCGGAATTGAGGAATTTCCAGACCGCCGCCGCCTGGGTTTCGAAGTTTCGCTGGAGCTTTTCCCTGGCCTCGGCGGTCTTGCCCTGGCGCAGCAGCGCGCGCGCTTCGTTGACGGCGAGACGGTACGTCGTGTCGAGCTCTTTTTCCAGCGCTTCGACCGGGCCGAGGTGGTCGGCGTCGAGACCGTCGCGGTCGCGGCGGACGAAGCCGGCCCGGCCCCAGTCGCCGTCGAAAAAGGGCGCGGGAAGTTTCGTCACCGCCAGCGGCAGCGGCAGATAAACCGTGTTCCGCACCGGCCCGAGGGCGAGGTAGACGGTGGTCAACTCGGCCGGAAATTCGGCGTCGGGGACAAAGGTCGCGCCGGAGATGGTGTCTTCGCGGCAGACCGGTTCCAGCCCGCCGAAGAGGCCGCCGTTGCGGGCGCGCGAGAGTTGGCGGATTTCGGCGAGGTCGATGCCGCCCGACTTTTGGAATTGCCGGAGGCTTCTGCGGACGAAATATTCGCGCCGCTCCTCGACCAGGATCGAGTTGACGTTGCGCTCCGAAAACGACGACATCCCCGGCAGTTCCCAGTGGTTGGTCCGCGGCTCAAAGGCGAAATCGACCGGAGCCGTCACCATCCGGCCCGGGACGCACTCGACGATCGCCGCCTTCAGTGGATCAATCAGGAGATAAATCGTCCCCTCGTCGGCGTAATCGTTGCCGTCGATCAGCACTTTCAGGAGGACCAGCGCTTCGTCGACATTGCCGCAGTGTTCCGCCATCAGCAGCAGAGTATCGGGCGCTTTGAACCCGGCCTCGGGGCGTTTGAGCGAATTGCGTTCGCCCGCGTTCATCACCGCCGCCAGGCCCTTTTCGTTGACCGCGAAACGCGGCGCATAGCTCCAGCGGTCGCCGATCCCGAACCAGCGCAAGCGCTCGGCGCGGCGGCGGAAACCGGCGGCGAGTTGATCGCCGCTGTAATCGCGGTTTTTATGCAGGATCATCTTTTGGTCCGCCGCCGCGTCGGGGGTGATGATCCAGCTGGTGCAAGCGAGTTTGTCATCGCGGAGGAGGTTGAAGAACGTATAATCGTCCGTTTCCCAGCCGAGCGCGGCGGAAATCGCCTGCTGCTCCTCGAGCCAGCCCGGCGCGTAGCGCGCCACCAGCGACTTGTAGCGGGCGAGGAGCCGCGAACGCTCGTCCGGTTTGACCTTGGCGAAGAGGGCGTCGCGCACCTTTTCGAGCTCCGCGCGCCGGGGTTTGACCTGGGCGACGAAGGCCTGGGCGGACGCCGCGGCCGAGCCCTCCGGCGAAGCGACGAAACGCAGTTCGCTTTGATCCGCGGCCAGCGTTCCCGCCGTCATCAATAAGAGGCCTTGAAGTATGCATTTCCAACTGTACCGGGCCATTTCGATGGTTCTCCCCGCATAAGTGATTTTGCCATACCATACTTCATCATTCACACTTTTTCCAATCGGTTTCCGGTTTGAGCTTGACAAGCGGGGCCGGCGCGTGTAGAGTTTTAAATCTTTATTTTCCAGCTTGAGGTGATGATCCGATGAAACGAATTTTTCTTTTGCTGCTGCTGGTCCTCGCCGCGACCCTTTTCGCCGCGCCGGAATTCCCGTTGCCCGCTCTGGTCGAACGCGCCGCCAAGGCGACCGTCGAGGTCTATCCCGATGCCGATTCGGTGCTCCTCTACGACCTCCAGCAGGCGGTCTATCAGGTCGACGGCAGCGGCAGAACCCGGGACGATTACTATCAGAAAGTGCTGACCGAAAAAGCCCGCCGGGAGCTCCGTTCGCTGCCGCTCAGCTTCGACGCCTTTTATGAAAAGATCGAAGTTGCCAAACTCGAGGTCATCCGCCCCGACGGCAAGGTGATTCCGGTCGACGTCGCCCGCAATGCCAAAGTCGCGGTCGATTCGAGCCAGATGGAAGAGAATATCTACGACCCCAACCAGAAGGTGCTCACCGTTTCAATCCCCGACCTCGAAATCGGCGACGTGATCCATATCGTCGTCGAGAACACCATCGTCAAACCCCGGATCCCCGGCGTCTGGTGCGATATTACCATGCTCCAGAGCGACGTTCCGATCGTCGAATACATCGTCGAAATCGACGCCCCCGCCGCCAAACCGCTGGCGTCAAAGCTGGTCAAGGACGAAGTCCCCGGCACGGTCAGCTCCGAAATCTCCGCAGCCGGCGGCCGCATCCTTTACCGCTGGGTCGCCCGCAACGTCCCGATGGTGATTCCCGAGCCGGGGATGCCGCCGGTCTACACCTGCGCCCAGCGGCTGCTGGCGAGCACGCTTCCCGATTGGCCGGCGGTTTCCAAGTGGTATTACGAACTCTGCCGTCCCCGCCTCGACGCGGTTTCGCCGGAGCTGAAGGCCAAGGTCGCCGAGCTGACCGCCGGAGCGAAAACGCCGGAGGAGAAGATCGAGAAGCTGTTCCAGTTCGTTTCGCAGCAGATCCGCTATATGGGCCTCTCGCCGGAACAGGAGGCGCCGGGGTACGAACCCCATGACGTCTCGCTCACTTTCGCCAACCGTTACGGCGTCTGCCGCGACAAAGCGGCGCTGCTGGCGGCGATGCTGGAGCTCGCCGGAATCAAGGCCTTTCCGACCCTCTGCTACGTCGGCCCGCTCAAGGACGGGGAAGTTCCCAACAATTACTTCAATCACGCCATCGTCGCCGCCGAGCTGAACCCGGGCGACTACGTGCTGATGGATCCGACCAACGAGACCACCACCGAGCTGCTGCCCGCCGGACTGGCCGAAAAGAGCTACCTCGTCGCCCGCAAGGACGGCGAGCAACTGCGCACCTCGGCCCCGGTGCCGAGTTCGCGAAACGCGCTCAAAATCCGGCTCGAGGGCTCGCTCGGCGACGACGGCAGGCTCACCTGCCGGGCGGCGCTTGATTTCACCGGGGTCAACGATCAAGCCTACCGCGACGCCTTTTCGCGCTGGCCGGAGGAGATGCGGCGGCAGTTTTTCGCCAACCGCCTGAAAAACGCGGTGCCGGGCGCCGAGCTTGAAACTTTGAAAATCGAGCCCGCCGACGTCCGCGACATGGGACAGCCGCTGCGGGCCGAATTCACCTTCAGCGCGCCCGTCGCAATCCGCCGCGACGGGGTGTTCCCGCTCGACCCGCCGTGCCTCACCGGAGCCTTCGGCGTGGTCAACAATTTCCTCGGCGACGCCACCCTCGACGTCCGCAAGTTCCCGCTCGAAATCTACTCGACTTGCGCGGTCGAGGAGACGATGACGCTGAAACTCCCCGCCTATCTCCGGGCGGCTTCGCTGCCGGAGCGGGAAATCAAATTGACCTCGCCCGCCTTTGACCTCAGCCGCCAGCTTGAGCTCAAGGACGGCGTGCTCCGGACCTCCAGCCGGATATCCCTCAACCAGACCCGGATCAGCCCCGCCGCCTACGCCGCGCTCAAAAAGACCCTGCGCGAAGCCGAAACGGCGCTCCGCGCCTATCCGCTGTTCACCGTCGGCGATCCGCTCGCCGCCTGGCCGCAGGCCGACGCCGCTTATCTCAGGCTCGACCGCACCGTCACCGTGACCTCGCCCGACGCCTGCACCCAGGTCGAGAAAGTCGAGCTCCGGGTCAACAACTACGCCGGGGTCAAACGCTATTCCGAGCTCTCGATCCCGTTCAATCCGGCGACTTCGGAAGTCACCCTCAGCGACGCCGCCGTCCGCCGTCCCGACGGTACGGTCCAGGCGCTTGCGGCGGGCGAAATCAACGTGATGGACGCGCCGTGGAACGGCTCCGCGCCACGTTATCCCGGCGGCAAGATCCTGGTCGCCAACTTCCCCGGAGTCAAGCCCGGAGCGGTGATTTCGTACACCTTGACCCGGCGGTTTTTCAAGCTCAATTCGCTCTCGTTCACCCCGGTCTTCGCCGCCACCGTGCCGATTCTGGCGCAGCGCTTCACGCTGGCCAATCCGGCCGGAGTCCCGCTCGCCGTCACCGCCCTGCCGGACGGGGTGACGCGCCAGAAAGACACCTGGAGCACCGCCGCGGTCGCGCCGGTCCGCCAGGAGCCGGGGATGGCGCCCCTGGCATTCTTTAAACCGTCGTTCCGGATCAGCGCCGACAACTTCAAGGCGTTCGGGTCCAGGCTCAACGATGAGCTGCTCAAAAAGTGCGACAAAGAATCCGCCGCCGCCGCCAAAGCGCGCGAACTTGTCGCTAAAATCGGCGACGAGCGCGGCAGGATTCTAACGATCCGCGACTTCGTCGCCAAGAACATCCGCGAAACCCCGCCCGGACTTCATGCCGGGGGACTGGAAACGCTGAGTCCCGCCGACCGGACCCTGGCCGACGGCTACGGCAACAGCGCCGACCGCTCGATCCTGCTCAAAACCATGCTCGACGCGGTCGGCGTCAAGTCGCATTTTGTGGTGCTTTCCACCCTCGCCGACACTCCGGAGAACCGGGCCGCCGTGGTGGCGACGCCGGATGCCGGCGCGTTTGATACCGTGCGGGTGGCGGCGGGCGACTTCCTGCTCGGCGGCGGCGACCAGTACACCCCGCTCGAAGCCGCACCCGGCGAAGGGATGCTGCTGCTCAATCCGGCCCGCGGCGCGGTCGGCATGGTGAAGGTGCTCGCCCCCACCCGCGAAATTACCGAAATCAAGCTCGATCTCAAGCCCGGCGGCGATGCCGAAGTCCGGGTGATCACCCGCTTCTACGGTATGGCCGCCGGGGCGGAAAACCGCCGCTTCTCGGAATTCACCCCCGAGGAGCGCCGCCGCTATGAAGTCGAGCTCCGTCAACGCCTGGCCGAGAACGCGGTCAAGACCGGCGAGCTCAGTTTCCGGCTCGACGAGCGCGGCGTGGCCACCCTCGAATACGGGGCGCTGATTCCGAATCTCGCGCCGCGCTCGGGAACTTTCCGCCAGCTTGAACTTCCCGCCTTCAGTGCGTTTTCGGCCGCGGTCAGCACCGCCGACCGCGATCGCGAAACCCCGTATCTCCGCTCCGGCCGGGTCGCGGCGGGATATCGCTGGAATATTACCGCGCCCGCCGGCTGGCGGGTCGCGGCGCTGCCGCCGGGTTTCAAAACGCTGCTGCCGCTGGAGAGCGTCGAGCTCAAAAGCGCGGTCGACGGCAACCAGGTTACGGTTGCCGCCTCGCTCGAACTCCGGCCGGGAATGACTCCGCCCGAGAACTACGGCGCGCTGGTCAAACTCCAGCACGAACTAACCGAACTCACCCGCCGGGTCGTGATTTACGAAGCTCCCGCCGGGACAACCCCGTAACTGAGACACTTGATATGGAAATCAAAACTTTTCCGGTGGGCCCCTTCGGCACCAATTGTTATCTCGCCTGGCTCGCCGGGTCCGAAACCCTCTGCGTGATCGACCCCGGCGCGGAGCCGCAGACGATCGCTGAAGAGGCGAAAAAATTCCCCGCCAAACGCACGGTGATCTTGCTCACCCACGCCCATGTCGATCACATTTCCGGCCTCGGCAAGATCTGCGGACTGCTGCATCCCGACGCCGTCTACCTCGACGCCGACGACCTCAAACTGTACCACAGTCCGCTCAACGCGCTTGAGCCCTGGTTCCCGGCGGCGGAGAATCTCCCCGAAACCACCGAAGACCCGGCGGTCGAGGGGATGAAGATTCTGAAACTCCCCGGCCACACCCGGGGCGGCGCGGGGTTTTACTTTCCGGCCGATCAGGTGCTGTTCGCGGGCGACTCGATTTTCGCGGGGGCGGTCGGCCGTACCGATCTGCCCGGCGGCGACTGGAAGGCGTTGCAGAAATCGCTCCGCGAGGTGGTATTGCAACTTCCCGGCGATACCTCGATCCGCCCCGGCCACGGCCCCGCCACCACGGTGGGGTACGAAAAAGCGACCAACCCCTATCTCGCCGCCGACACGCCTTGAACTTTCCCGGCGCGACGGAACCGTTGCTTTTTTCCCGATCGCAAAGAAATTGCTTTTTTTTTCAAATCCGGTCTTGACTTTTGAAATGAAATGTCCTATAATTAAAGCAAACGATGCGACAGACTGGGACACATGATG
>CAZRFG010000129.1:0-9490 GCA_964599205.1 uncultured Victivallaceae bacterium | reverse complement strand
CGGGGGGGGCTCCGGAGGGGGAAACGGAGGGGGTTATTGGAGGGGGCATGGCGTCCGTCGCAGCAATGCGGCGGGCGCCGAATCTTTTTTACGGGAGAAGCCGGTTTCAAAAGCGATTTTGGCGCGATTTGAAACCGGATGTTTTTTCAAATCGCCGGTAGATTGGGGGGTACTCCTCTTCGCGGTATGATCCCGAAATCGCTCCCGGCGAGTCGAAGAAAGAGGCGTTTCGAGCGCCCGAAAAGATTTTTGAAATCGGCTCGGGGAATGAGATTTCTTCAGATCGAGTCGCGGAGCCGCAGTGCCAGGCCGCCGGAGCGGCGGACCGGGCGCAGCAGCGTCCGGATCAGTTCCCGATCGTCAAAGAACAGCAACGCGCCCTTGCGCGCGCGTGTCAAGGCGGTATAAAAGAGCTCGCGGCTGACGAACTCGCTCTGCTCCGGCAGAATCAATGCGACGCGGTCGAATTCCGATCCCTGCGACTTGTGGACGGTCATCGCAAAGGCCGGCTCAAACGGCGGCAGCAAGGCGACCGGAAGCGACCGGTAATCCCCTTCTCGATCCGGGAACCAGGCGCGGAACTGGCCGTGCTCCTGCCGGACGATTCCGACGTCGCCGTTGAACAGCCGGTTTTCGACGTCGTTGCGGACGATCATCAGCGGCATGTTGTGAAAAAAGGTGCGGTCGTTGCGGCCGTAGAGAAGGCGGGTCGCAAGTTCATTGAGCGCGACCGCGCCGGAACTCCCGCGGCGCACCGCGCTCAGGATACGGAAGGCGTCGAGCGCAGCAAAGGCGGCGGCGACGTCCGCCGCGTTTTTGAGCGGTTCGAGGTACTCGCGCAGCAGCACGCGGAAATCCGCCGAACGGGCGAAGTCGCCGTGCGGGGGGAGTTTGAAGGCGGCAAGGTCGCTTTCTTGCTGCCGTATCAGTTCGACGATGGCACGGCCGTCGGCTTCGCCGGTTGTGCGCGGCACCGCCGCCGCGACCCGGCCGAGCGTGCTTGCCGGGTCGAAGCGGCGGCTGACGGCGAGCTCGACCGAGACGTCGGCGAAAGGCGAATTCGAACGCTTCGGGAATGCCGCGGCGAAATCCTCGCCAAAGGCGACTGCGGCATCGCGCGCAAAATCGTCGCTGAAGCACTCGGGACTTGCCGCGTCGAGCAAATCGGCAAAGACGCAACCCGGCTCGACCGAACTCAACTGATGGCGGTCGCCGAGGAGGATCAGTGAAGCCTGATCCGGCAGCGCCGCGGTTACTTTGGCAAGCAGCGTCAGCGGGATCATCGACACTTCGTCGAGCAGCAGGAGATCGCATTCGAGCGGATTTCCGGCATGGTAAAGCGGCGCTCCGGTTTCGGGGTGGAGTCCGAGCAGCCGGTGGATGGTCGAGCAGTCAAAGGTCATCCCGGCGGCGGTCAGCGATTCCTGGAGCCGGGCGGCGGCCTTGCCGGTGGGGGCGGCGAGTTTGATCTTGCGGTCTTCGCCGAGCAAACGGATGATCCGGGCGGCGGTGTAGGTTTTGCCGGTGCCGGGCCCGCCGGAGATGATGGCGAGGTGCGATCTCGCCGCCGCCAGCGCCGCGAGTTTCTGCCGGAATTCGGCGCTGCCGGGATCGTTTCCGGCCGGGAAGAGTTCGTCGAGCCGGGCGGCGATCCGGACCGGATCGAAATCGGCGCGTTTGCGGCCGAGACGGCGGAGCCGGTCGGCCAGTTCCGCTTCGTCGAGCGCATAGCGCTGGAGATAGAGTTTGTGGTCGAACAGCACCAGCGGCGTCGCCGGCGTCTCCGAAATGACGCCGGTGAAGCCGAGGAGTTGCCGCCGCCACTCGTCCGGCGGCAGCAGCGGCGCGCCTTCCGGCGGCGCGGCGAGGTCGCAGCAGCTGTGGCCGAGCCGGACCGCGCGCGCCGCCAGCGCCGCCGAAGCCGCGAGCAGCGGATCGCCGGAGCCGTCGAGCCGGGCGATAAAGTCGCCGAAGAGCCGGTCGTAATGGTCGTTCATCGCAACTCCCTGGTAAGACCGTCGAGTTCGACGATCAGTGGTTCCGGAACTTCGAGGTCGCGGTAAATTCCGCTCACCGGGTCGCCCGGCGCGATCCCGCGCAAAAAGAGATAAAAAATCCCGCCGAAATGTTTCTGCCAGTCGAACCCCGGGACCGTCCGCATCAGGTGGCGGCGGAGGGCGACGCAGTAGATCAGATACTGGAGGCCATAGGAGTGGCGGCGCATTTCCGCGGCCACCCCCTCGGGCTGGAAGCTCGCGATCCGGCCGTCGATCCGGTTTGACTTCCAGTCGATCAGGTAAAAACGCTCGCCGCGCCGGAAAATGAGGTCGATCGCCCCGGTCATAAAGAAGCCGCCGCGAATTTCCCCTTGATAGCCGTCATCGATGCTGTAGCCGTGGCGGGCCAGCATTTGGCGGAGCTCTTCCGGACTCAGCGTCCGCTCCGGGATCGAGTAGAGGAAGCGCATTTCGTGGAGGGTGTCGCGCCGGGGAATGTCGCGCAGCCGGAGGTCGGGCAGCAGCGGCGCGTCGACCGTTTCGGCGGCGAGGCGGTTGAGGAGCTCGATCCGCTTGGCTTTTTCGCTTTCGTCGTTGCCCGCGAGGCGGTAGCTTGCCAGCGCCGCTTCGACGATCCGGCGGCAGGGCTCTTTGCCCGCATCGGCGAAATCGAGTTCTTCAAAAATACGGTGGAAACACTCGCCGGTATTGGTTCCGCCCGGGAAGTCGAGCAGCGGCGAGTCCGCCGGGGGCCCGTCCGGCGCGGCGATTTCGGGCGGCTCATCGGCGGCGGCGGCTTCCTCGTCCCCGTCGCGGTCGTGAACCGCGGTGAGGCCGGTGAAGCTCAAGGTGCCGTGCGAACGCAACACCCGGAGTCGGGGCTCCCGGAGTTCGAGCTTGAGTTGCGGCCGTTCGAGTTGGATCGGCGGCTGGACGCCGGGATCGTCGACTTCGCAGCGGGCCACCGCCGAATCCGGCCGGGGCGCGGCGAGCCGGGGATCGCCAAAGAGGTAATCAACCGGGTTGAGTTCGCTTTGGGGCAGCTGGATGAGGTAGCAGGCGTTGACCGCGCGGGTCAAGGCGACGTAGAGCAAACGGAGTTTTTCGGCGAAAAGTTCCGCTTCGACCGCCGCCAGCACGTCGGCGTCGGGCGCGAGCGAGAGCAGCGGCCGTTCGGCATCTTCACGGTGGAAGATTTTCGGGTTGCCGTTTTTTTTGAGTTTACCGGTGGCGAAACTGAAAAACGGGATCAGCACGATCGGATACTGCAACCCTTTGCTCTTGTGGATGGTGACGATGGTCACCGCGTCGGCGTCGCTCTCCAGCCGGAGCTCCGCGCTTTCGTCATCCTCGCGATCGGCCTGGTCGGCGAAGAAACTCTCCAGCTCGGAGAATTCGGAGATGCGGTCGCCGCAGCGCTGATGCAGCAGCTCGGCGAGCTGGAAAAAGTTGGTGAGTTTGCGTTCGCCGTCGGCGAGGCTCACCAGTTTCTCGCGGAATGCGGCCCGGGCCGCCAGCACCGCAAAAGCGGTGATGAAGCCGCTCCCGCGCCAGCGCAAATTGGCTTCGCGGAAAAGCGCCTCGGCGTCGGCCACCGCGTCGTCATCGGTGAGGCGGGCGAAGTCGGAGCCGAAGCAATCCAGCGCCATCGCGGCGCGGACGCTCCGCGGCGAATCGTAGTCGATCATCGCTTTGACCAAGGTCAGGAAATCGCGCGCTTCCGGTCCGGCGTAGACCGAGCCGTTTTTGCGCGGAATCGCCGGGATGTTGGCGGCGGCCAGCGCGCGTTTGAGCCGCCGCCCCTCGGAATTGGCATTGACCAGCAGCGCGATGTCGGACGGCCGCAGCGGGCGGCCGCCGAGGGTGAAGTCGGGATCGGTCAGCAGCCGTGCGACGAGCTTGACCGCGATCCGCTCGGCGACGCCGCTGCGATCGGCACGATTGCCGCCGGACGAGCCGGAGTCGGAGAGAAACAGGATTTTCAACGGCTGCAAATCGGTTTCGCCGCGATAGCGCAGCACCCGGTCCTCGCTCTCGGGGCGGCCGCCGGGTTTGATCGCTTCGCCGTAGCGCACGAAGTCGCAGCCGAACACCGGTTGGCCGGGGCGGCTGAAGACCTGATTGACCGCCTCGACCAGCCGCGCCTCGGAGCGGAAATTGGTGTCCAGGGCGAGCCGGTTCGCGGTTTCGCGCCGGGCGCGGTCGTAGGTGAAAATATCGGCCCCGCGAAACGAGTAGATCGCCTGCTTGGGGTCGCCGACCAGCAGCAGCGGCTGCGCCGGATCGGCAAAGATCGAACTGAAAATTTCGAACTGAACCGGATCGGTGTCCTGGAATTCGTCGATCAGCGCGGCGTCGAAGCGGTTGCGGAGGAGCTTCGCCGCCTCGGCGTCGCCCGCCGCCAGCTCCGCGAGGTCGGTCAACAGGTCGTTGAAACTCCCGAAGTTGTCGCGTTCGCGCAGCTGCCGCATGCGTCCGGCGACGAAGTCGCGGACCTCGAGCAAAATGCCCAGCCGGAATTTGGCGAGTTCGCGGACGAACTCTTCAGCGTATTCGAACAACGGGTGAGGGGGGTAGCTCAGGTTTTTTTTGCGACTGCCTTCGGTGAGCGCGGCGGCGAGTTTCGACGTCGAGATCGCCCGGATCGCCGCCGCCGTGGCGCCGTCGAAAACGCCGGTGTCGGCGAAGGCGTCGAGCGCGCTCCGGATGGCCGCGATCCGATTCGGATGGTACGCGGCTTGGGCGTGCGAAAGCAGCTTTGACTCGGCGATTGCGGCCAGCGTCGCCGGACCTTCGGCGCGCCACCGCGGCAGCAGTTTTTCGGCGGCGGCGCGGAGCCGTTCCGGATCGGGCGGCGGGGCGCTTTCGGCGATTTCCGCCCCCGGAACCGAGAAGATTGCGGCGATCGCGGCCTGGAGGCGCGGAACCGTCACCCCGGCCGCCTCCAGCATTTCGAGCTCGTGGCGCGGCGCCGGGTAGAAATAACGGCGGCAGTAGTCGAGTACGCACTCGCGGATCGGTGCGCGGTTGTCGGCGGCCAGTTCCTGCTCAAAGGGGCGGCCGCTTTCAAAGGCGAATTCGGCCAGCATCCGCGCCGCGAAGCCGTGGATGGTGCCGATCATCGCTTCGTCGAAGTCGCGCAGCGCGCAATGCAAGCGGCGGTCGAAAAGCGCCGGATTGTCCTCCCGGAGCTTTTGCAGCTCGGCCGCCGTCGGATCGGCGGGGGAGGGGAGCGAGAGCTCTTCGAGGGCGGCGCGGATGCGGTCCTTGAGCTCCTTGGCGGCGGCTTCGGTGTAGGTGACGGCGAGGATGCGGTCGACCGGAATGCCTTTTTCGACCACCAGCCGGGCGAAGAGGGTTTTGATGGTATGGGTTTTGCCGGTGCCGGCGGCGGCTTCGATCAGCTGCCGTCCGGCGAGCGGAATGGTCAACGCGAGGTTCATAAGCCGTCCTCCCCGTAAACCGCGGCGGCGACGGCGCGGAAGGCGTCGAGTTCGGCGGCGTTCTCGAGGTCATAGGGGGCGAAGCGCCGGACGAAGAAGTTTTCCCACTCGCCCTCGGCTTCACTGTAATCGTTGCCGTGCCACGTCGTCGCAAAAGATTTTCCCTCGAAGATCGCCCGCGACGTCCGTGGCATGAACTCCAGCGGCGCGAGGTCGCCCCGGCGGCGAAGCTCTTCGAGGACGGCAAGTTTGCGCGCCGAGCCGACCGACTCCGGCAGCGTCCGGACGGTGACCTGATCGGTATTGATCAACACCAGCGAAGTCAGTCCGGCGGCAAAGGCGCTCTCATGGTGGACCAGGGCGTTGAAAATGATCGCGAAAAGCGCCGTCCTTTCATCGCTTTGGCGCGCGAGGTAGAGCAGCAGCCGTCCGTCGGCGCGGCCGGCGAGGGCGATTTCGCGGGCGCGGAGCCGGGGCGGCAGCGTGACGATTTCGGCACGGCCGAAGAGTTCGCGGCAGGAGCTCGCGCCGAGCTCCTTGCGCGGCAAGTCGAGCTCGTTGGCGGCTTCGGCGGCGATTTTCTCAAAGTAGAGGTCGCCGAGCGCGCCCGGCGGCAGTTCCCCCGCCGCCCGCCGGCGTTCGCGGATCGGTTCCGGGGCTTCGCCGCGAAGCCCCGCGAGGAAAAGCTCGCGCCGGAGGTCGGCGCGCTGGAGCATATTCGGCTCGATGGTTTCGATGTCCCCGACCCGGTCGTCGCGGCTGAAGGGGGAATCCATTTTGAGGATGTTGCGTCCGTAGTGTTCAAAGGGATTGGCGAAGAACCGGCTGAGCGAGGCGACGGTCGGCTCTGCTCCGTCCTCTTCGGACTCGACCGCCGCCGGGAAGTCGGGGCGCGGCCGTTCCCGGCCGGGGGCGGCGAGGATGCGGGCAGTGCGGAAATTTTCCTCCGAATACGACGGCGTCGGGCTCTCCGGGGTGAAACAGCGGACCGAAAACCCTTGGAGCGGATGGCGGACCACCAGCTCGCGGCCGTCGAGCCGGAAATGGCGCCGGACGTAACCGAGCAGGTCGGCGACCAGCGGCGAGGGCGGCAGTTCGCTGTTGTCGGTGACCGACTGGCCGACGTAACTCAAATAGAGCGCCTCGCGGGCGGCGAGCAGCGCTTCGAGGAAAAGGTAGCGGTCCTCGATGCGGAGCGAGCGGTCGCCGCCGCGCGGATGTTTGCCGATCATGTCAAAGTGGAGCTTGAGTTCGCGCCGCGGATAGGCGGCTTCGTCGAGTCCGAGGATGGCGATCACCCGGTGGGGAATGTTGCGCATCGGGAGCAAGGTGCAGAAGGTGACGCCGCCCCGCAGGAACCCCGCCGAGCCGCGCCGGAAATCCGCTTCCAGCCGCCGCTCAAGTTCGCCGAGCATCAATTCCGGCCCGGTCGCGAGGTCGAAGCCGCCCCGTCCGGCGCTGGTCACCGTCGCGGCCAGCGCGTCACGGAAACGCCGGAGCCCGCCGTCGCGGTCGTCGCCGAAAAAGTCGTCGAGGAGTTCGGCGAAAACCTCCGCCCAGGCTTCCGGCGTCCGGGGCTCGAGCAAACGGGCGCGGGCGCGTTCGAGGGCGGCGAGGATGAGCTCCAGCGCTTCGGCGAGCCGGGCGCGATCGCCCTCGATGCGGTCGGCGGCGAGGATCCGGTCGAATTGCACCGGGGCGGTGTCGGAGCTTCGCATCGCGAAGCCCAGCAGCAGCCGGTCGCGGACGAACCGCCAGGAATTTTCCGCAAACGCGCAATCGCCGCCGAGCAGCGCGGCGCGGTGGGCCGCGTCGAGCCCCCATGAGGCGTGGTTGTCGGCCAGCAGCCGCCGGAGTTTGGGGAGGTCGTCGGGGCCGAGCTTGAAGTTCTCGCGCAACGGGTCGCACTCGAGCAGCGCCAGGATTTCGCTCGCTTTGAACGCTCCGAGCGCGGTTTTAAAAAGGGTGAAGCAGCCCCGGAGCAACGCGATTTCGCGCTCCGGCGGCCGGTCGCCGAGGGAAAAGGGAATGTAGCGCAGCGACCCCGGATCGATGCTTTCAAAAACCGCTTTGACGTAGGGCGCGTAAACTTCGATATCCGGCGTCATCACGATCACGTCGCCGGCCCGTAGCGTCGGGTCGGAGTTGAAGCGCCGGAGCAATTCGTCATGGAGCGCTTCGACTTCGCGCAGCGGATGATGGCAATTGGCCACCGTCAGCGAGCGGTCATCGGCCGCCACCGGTTCGGGTTCGTCGCGGTTTTCGCCGTCGAGGATGTGCTGCTGGAGTCTGGCCAGCAGGGTCGAACTCGTCGCCGCCGGATCGCGAAAGAGACTCTCCGGACTGTCGGGGTCGAAGTCGGTGTGTTCAAGAATCGCCGCGAAAAACTCGCGACCGAGTTTGCCGCAGCTCGCGAGCAACGTGTTGAATTCGGCGGCGAAGCCATCGGGATCGCTCAAAAAATCTTCCGGTTCGGCGATCATTTTTTCTTCCGGGCGGCGTCTTTCGCGGGGGGCGATGGCGAAACTCCACTCCGCCCGGCAGGGATTCTGGTAGAAGAAATGGACCGGCACGAACTCGGCAAGCTTCTGGAAAAACCAGAGGTACAGCGGCGGCATTGAGCTGATCCCGAAGACGCTGATCCGCTCGAAGCGCGCCTCGATCGCGGGCGCGCTGCGGAGTTTGAAAAAGCGCTGGAAACACTCGCTCCGCGACACCCGTCCGGCGGCGAGCCGCTGCCACAACTGCCGTTGCGCCGAATGTTCGGCGGGGCCGCCCCGGAGGATCATTTCCGGGCGGTAGATCTGGTACTGGTCAAAGAGCGCCGCCAGCGCCGCGGCGAGCTGCCCCGACCGTTCGTCGCCATGCCCCGCCGCGAGATAGCGGCGGTATTCCTCAAAGGCCGGTTCGTCGCTTTCGCTCCGCAGGATGCGGTCGATGGCGAAGCGCATGGTTTCCGGCGAAAAGAAAGCGAGTTGATCCGCGGTATCCCGCCCCAGTGCCAGCGCCAGCAACTCCTCGACCTGGTTCTTCAAAAAAACGGTTCGGATATTCGCGGCAATGCCGAGTCCGACGGCCAGAAACTGCTCGAGATAGACCGCCATTCCCCGGTTCTGCACCACGATCGATTCCGGCCCGAAAGGGTCGGCGAGCGGCCGGCGCATCAGCTCTGCAAGCCTGGCGGCCAGCAGTTCGAGGTCGTTCCCGGAGTGAAGTGAAAATTGATTCGTTGCCATGTCTGATAATGTAATGGAAAAAGAACAAAAGTAAAGCGCAATTCTGTTGTATTTGCACTTTGCAAAGTTATATTATATTGCATGAAAACAAACACCCTCAAAAAGCTGTTGCCGGCCTTCGTCGCGATGGTTCTCGTCGTGGTCGGCTGCTCCTCGACCGACCAGGCGGTCGGCTCCTATTACTCCGATCTGACCGAGAGCCAGAGCATTGAGGGGGAGATTGCCCGCAAGTCGATTGCATACAACGGGATTGACGCCAATCCCCTGATCGTCATCCACGGTTTCCTCGGGAGCCGCCTCAAGGACACTGAAACCGGCAATATCATCTGGGGCGAAGTCCGCGCCGGGGAAGCCCTGCGGCGTTATTCCAACACCCATTTGCAGCGGCTGGCGCTGCCGATGCGCCGCGACGTGCCGCTCAACAAACTTCGCGACAACGTCGTCCCCGACGGCATCATCAAACAGTTCAAAGTGCTGATCGGCACCCTCGAGTTCAAGGTCGACGGCTATGACAACATGCTTGCCGTGCTGCGTTCGCTCGGCTACCGCACCGAACCCGGCGACCAGGGGCGGCGGATGTATGTTTTCGCCTACGACTGGCGGCGCGACCTGCCGGAGAACGCGGCCCGGCTGGAGCGCTTCATCGCCAATGCCCGCAAGGAACGGCAAAAGGAAATCCAGGAAAAATTCGGCGTCGCCGATTACGACGTCCACTTTGACATGCTCGGCCACTCGATGGGAGGGCTGCTGACCCGCTACTATCTGCGTTACGGCGGCGACGACCTGCCCGCCGACGGCACCCGGCCCAAGCCGA
>CAZRFG010000128.1:0-9522 GCA_964599205.1 uncultured Victivallaceae bacterium | reverse complement strand
TCGGCCAGCGTGCGCGGGTCGGGCCGCGACAGCGTTCCGGCGAGGTAAATCCGGCGCGGCTTGTGAAAAGGATCCTTGATCCGGCCGACGCATTCATAAAAGGCGACCCGGCCGATTTCCTTCCAATCGACCGCGATGGTGGGGAAACGCATTTCCCACGGCATAATCAGGCTCTTGCCGTCCGCCGAGAGCATTACCGCCCGCTCCGTAATCGGCACTCCGTTGACCTCGGCAAAGGCCTGCATGCAGACGTAAGCGACGTTGTCCGAGGTGAAGAAGTAGCCGCAGCCGGGGTCGACTTCGGGGAATATTGCGACTTTGCCGGTGTCGATCAACTGGGTCCCGCCTTCCTCGCCTCCGGCGTCGCTCCAGTACTGGAAGAAAATCCGGCTGCGGAGCCGGTAGATCGGCAGCGCCGAAGTCACCGCCACTACTTTTTTGACCCCCCGCCGCCGGAAGTAGTCGACCGCCTGCAAGGCGAGGTTGAAGGGATCCAGTCCGACCAGCGATACCCGCCCCTGAAAGTCGTTCTCCAGCAGCACCCCCACCGCCGGCACGTTGATCGGCAGTTCATTGAAATTGGCGTCGAGTTCGCGCATCAGGAACACCCCGGTGCAGCGGTCGGCGAATTCGGTCACCGCCGCCGCCGGGGTGGTCCTGTCGCACGGGAAAATTTTGGTTTCATACCCGTATTCGGCGGCGAGGCGGTTGATCACCGCGAGGATGCTGGCGTAAATGCCCGGCGTGGTGACCCCGGGATTGAGCAGGATGCCGAGCGCGTTGCCGCCCCCCGGCATCGCCTGGGGCAAGGTGGCGAAGTTGCCGCGTTTGGCGCTTTTGCGGACTTTGCCCGCCGCCGCGAGATAGTCGATGCCGCGCAGCGCGGAGCTGTAGCTGATGCCGAATTTGCGGGCCAGCGTCCGCACCGACGGCAGCCGGGTGCCGGGCGGCCAGACCCCGCACATGATTTCGGCGTCGACGTAATTGATCAGGTTTTCAGCGGCTTCGGGCTTTTTCATGATTCCCTCTCGGTACTGGAGAAAATAGCATGGAAATGCTTGCCTTGCAAGCAAAATGACCGGTTATCCGGCATCAATGTGATTCATCTGATCCAGGCGATCAGGAAAGCGCCAGTTCGTCGAGGTAGACCAGCCGCCGCTCGCGGTTGCTGAGGTCGGAGGCCAGCGCCAGACGGGTCGCGGTAATGCCGTCGTCGATCCGGCTGATCGGGGTGCCGCCGGAGTCGATGCAGTCAAAGAAATCGTTGAGCACGAGGGCGTCGCCGCCGCCGTGCCACTCGGCGATTTTGGCCGAGCGGTCGATCACTTCGCCGGTGCGGTAGTTGGTCAACGTGATCCGGCCGTTTTCGAAGTCGCCCGAAAGCATGCCGTTGCTGCCGTGAATCAGGATGTTGCGGCCGGGAACGCCGCTGACCATCATCATCGTGAAGACCGCCTGGGTGCCGTCCGAAAAGAGGATGGTCGCACTCTGGTTGGTGTTGACGTCGGCGTCGGTGCGGAACGCGCACTGGTCGGCCAGCGCGAGGTCGCGTTTGAAGCTGCCCTTGGCCTTGCGCAGTTTTTCGGCGGTCAGCCGGTAGGGGCAGTTGAGGTCGCTGCAGTCGGGGCAGCGGTCGGGGGTCGGCGTTTTGGACTGAAAGAGGTCCTGGCCGCCGATCGAAAAGACCGCCACCGGCTTGGCCTGCGACTCCTTGATCCAGCAGAGGATGTCGAGGTCGTGCGAACACTTTTCATTCAACGCGCCGCCGGTGGCCGCGGTTTTGCGCCGCCAGCCGCGGCGGTAGGAGCTGGAGTGCTCGATGTCCAGCCTTTCGTCGGCCTGGATCATCACGATCGAGCCGAGAATGCCGCTGTCGCAGATTTCCTTGACCCGGCGGTAGAAATTGGAGTAGCGCAGCACGAAACCGAGCAGCACCAGCTGCCTGGGATGTTTGCGGGCGGCCTCGGCGATCCGGACCACGTCGGGCCAGTTGGCGGCGATCGGTTTTTCCAGAAAGACATGGCGGTGATTGGCCAGCGCCAGTTCGGTTAGTTCGGCATGGGTGGCGTTGGGGGTGACGATCATCACCGCGTCGGCGGCGCTGGCCGGGATTTCCCGCAGCGCATCGGCCAGCGATGGGTAAATCGGGGTGTCGCCGATGCCGGCTTCGGCGAGTTCGCCGCGGATCTTCTCGTGGGCGGCGGTGTTGGGCTCGATGATCGCGCTGACGTGACGGTTGAGTTCGCGGCTCTCGGTGTCGCTTGACAGCATCAGCCAGTCGGCGCAGTTCTGGATGGTCCGGCTGCGGCTCTCGGGATTGGCGCTGGCGATCAGTTTGGCGAAAACCAGGCCGCGACCGGCTCCGGCGATAATCACTCCCTTGGACATGGATCGACCTTTCGGTTCATTTCTTGGCGGCGGGATCCGCCGCTGGATTGACCACGATCACCCGTTCGGGCTCTTCATGTTTCATATTGCGGTGGAGCGGCTCGAAGCCGCCGGTGTGCCAGGTCGAGAGAATGCCGAAAAGCAACAGCTGGAAAATCCCCCAGCCGGCCATGATCGCTACAAAGTTGGCGGCGATCCGGAGTTTGCGCCCGCCGAACCGGCGGATCAGCCAGTAGCGTCCGGCCGCCCATACCCCGAGCAGGGTCAGGAAGTCGATCGCCACCACCGTCATAATCTGGTGGTCGCGAACCAGAAACCGCATCAAAGCGCAGTCGCCGGTGCCGAGGATCATATTGACCAGACCGAGGAGGCCGAGCACCGGGTAGGCGAGACAGAGCAGAAACCACAGCGCAAATCCGCTCGGCGCCGGGTCTCCGAGCTCCAGCGTCGGGGCATGGATGCCGACTGCCGAGGCGAGCAGAACCACCCCCGCCAGCACCGCGATGACGCGGTTCCAGTAGCGGAGCGCCGTGAGGTCTTCGCGCGACCAGTCGCCGGTGTCCGGACCCTCGTGGAAGTTGATCTTGAGTTTCATTGCCGGTCCTTCCGAAAAATTTCCATTACATTACCCCGGAAATCCCGAAAAACAAGCTGCGCGGCGATTTTTTGCCGGGATTAGACCGGCATTTTGATTTTGCGCAGGATTTCTTCGAGGATTTCGGTCGTGGTGCTGCCGGCGGTGCAACGCTCGCTGTGGAGGATCATGCGGTGGCTGAGAATCGCCGGGGCGAGGCGCTTGATATCGTCCGGCATCACGAAATCGCGGCTCTCCAGCATCGCGGCGGCGCGGGCGGCGTCGGCCAGCGCCAGCATCGCCCGGGGGCTGCAGCCCAGCGCGATGCGGGCGTCTTCGCGGGTGGCGCGAATGACTTTGGTGAGATACCCGGCGACCGACTGTTCCAGCCCGATCAGCCGGAGCTTGGCGCGCAGTTCCTCGAGGTCGGCGGCGGTCATCACCGGCTTGATCGCGTCGAGCGGGTCGGTTTTTTCGCGGTCGAGCAGCAGCGACAGCTCCGAGGCTTCGTCGGGATAGCCGAGCGAGAGCCGCATCGCGAAGCGGTCGAGTTCGGATTCGGGGAGGGGATAGGTGCCCTGGAACTCGATCGGGTTCTGGGTGGCGATCACAAAAAAGATCTCCGGCAGCCGGTGGGTGGCGCCGTCGCAGCTGACCTGGCGCTCGCTCATCGCTTCGAGCAGCGCCGACTGGGTGCGCGGCGAGGCGCGGTTGATTTCGTCGGCGAGCAGGATGTTGGTGAACACCGGCCCCGGCCGGAATTCAAAAACCGAGCGCGAGGGGTCGAAAACCGAACTTCCGGCAATATCGGCGGGCAGCAGATCGGGGGTGAACTGGACCCGGCGGAACTCCATTTCGAGCGAACGCGCAAGCGCCTTGGCCAGCGTGGTTTTGCCCACTCCGGGGACGTCGTCGAGCAGCACGTGGCCGCCGGCGAGGAGCGCGGTGAGCAAAAGTTCGATCGCCTCGTCTTTCCCCCGGATCACCGAGCGCAGATTCTGTCGCAGTGCGTCAATCATATTAGAGCAGCTCCGTTTCAAAGTTGAAAGTTGCGGTATCTTTGGCATCCCAGTTGGCGTTGGTGATATCGTAGAAGTCGGCGAGCCCTGGCAGCCGCGGCACCGAGACGATCCGGGCCGGGAAAATCCGGGTGAGGTTGTCGCGGTGGTCGCTCTTGACCGTGAATTCATTGCCGCGCGCGTCGCGGAAATCGCCCTCGGCGGGAATTTCGGCGCGGGTTACCAGGAGCGCCGGACGGCCGAAGCGGTAAAGTTCGAGCGGCAGCGCCGCATGTTCCCGCAGCGCCAGCACCGCGTCGCGCTCAAGTTCGACATGGGCGAGAACCCGGTTGACGCCGAGCGCCGCGAGTTCGGCCACCGCGAGCGAGTTGCAGACCGGCAGCGCGCCGCCGGCGGTGACGGTGATCTCGGGATACCCCGTCAGCAGCGCCAGCCCGTACAAGGCGGGCGAACGGAAGCGGCGGATGCCGTTTCGATAAGCGCTCTCGACCGCCCGGGTGAGCGACGGAATTTTGGTTTCCGGACAGAAGTCGGGCAGCACCGCCTCGTTGGAGAGCTTGTTGAGTTCGTAGACGCTGTTGGCGCGGATGGTCTGGCGTTTCGACGGGGTTTCGCCGCCGGGGCGGAGCAGAATGGTCTCCGGCAGCATCCGGCCGTCGGGCGGCGCTGCGGCGAGCATCGCATAGGCGCGCCGGAAGCGTTCGAGCCCGAGCGAGCTCTCGGAGAAGACCGCTTCGGGGGGGACCGTCGCCTTGACCATGTCCCAGAATTCGCGCCGGGCCGCCTTGAGCTCGGCGGCGGGGCAGAAGAGCGCGCCCTTGATGTCGCACTTGATCTCGCCCGCGGCGAAGATTTCGGAATCGGCCATCGCGAATGCCTCGGCGACGGTTTTTTCGTTCAACGGATGCTGTTTGGCTTCGGCCAGGCTCCAGCTTTTGCTCCAGTCGGGGCAGGGGGCGTTGCGCACCGCGACCCGGAGCGACGAAGCGGCGACGGCGATTTCGAGCGCGATTTTTTTGCGCGGCTTGGGCAACGCGGCCAGCCTTGCGGAGTAGTCGGGGGCGCTCTCGCCGATCTTGAAGACAAGCCCGCGGTACGGCGCGGGTTTGTCGCAGCAGATGAAGACGGCGTCGCCGATGTGGGCTTTGCGCGCGTCCTGATTGTTGACGAACATTTTGGTCACCGTCAGCGCCGGGCCTTCGTCGCCGGAGACCGGCTGGACCCGGAGGCGGTCGCCGAGGTGGATCTTTTTGCCGGTGATGAAGTGGAAGCCATTGTCGCGGAGCTCGTCGACGGTGCCGCAGAGGAGGCCGGCCGCGCCGAGGTTTTCGTGGCTGATCAGCGTTTTCGCCGATTCGGGGGTGTAGAAGCCGTGCGACCACTTGCGCCCGCAGCTCCGGGAGAGGATGTTGCGTGCTTCGCCGAGGAGTTTGCCGCGGTCGGCGTCGGCGGGGGCGTCGAGCATCAGCCGGTAGGCGGCGACCACGTTGGCGACGTAATCGCTCTGCCGCAGCCGGCCCTCGATCTTGAGCGAGTCGATTCCCATTTTGCGCAGCTCGTCGAGCTGGTCGATCATGCAGAGATCCTGCGGCGAAAAGAAGAAGCCGTTGCCGTTTTTGCTGAAGAAGCGGCGGCGGCAGGGCTGTTTGCAGCGCCCGCGGTTGCCGCTGGCCCCGCCGAGCCAGGAGGAGAAAAGACACTGGCCGGAGAGCGAACAGCAGAGCGCGCCGTGGACGAAGAGCTCGATTTCGACTTTCGACTTTTCCTTCATCAGCGCGATTTCGTCGAGCGTCACCTGGCGCTCGAGGATGACCCGTTTGAGTCCGAGTTTGGCGGCGACTTCGAGCCCCGCCGAGTTGTGGAAGTTCATCTGGGTCGAGCCGTGGAGCGTGAGTTGCGGGAAGTATTCGCGGACGATCCGGAGCACGCCGAGGTCCTGGACGATCAGCGCGTCGGGCCCGAGGTCGGCCAGCACCGCCAGCATTTCGACCGCGTCGGCGAGTTCCTTTTCCTTGATCACGGTGTTGAAGGTGACGTAGACCTTGCGCTGGTTGCGGTGGGCGTATTCGATCACCTGGCCCATCGATTCCGGGGTGAAGTTTTCGCTCCGTTCGCGGGCGTTGAATTTCGACAGCCCGGCGTAAATCGCGTCGGCTCCGGCTTCAAAAGCCGCCATCGCCTGCGACGCGCCGCCGGCGGGGGCGAGGAGTTCCATTTTTTTCATCGTATCATCTTTCCGCCGGAACGCGCCGGCGATTTGGTTATTCAAGTCTGATCCGCGGGTCCGCCCAGGCGTAGGCCAGGTCGGCGAGCAAATTGAGCACCACAAACAGCATGGCGCTGACGATCACCAGCGCTTTCAGCAGCTGGAGGTCGGAGTTGTTGAGGGCGTCGATCCCGGCGAACCCGAGTCCGGGGATGCCGAAAAAGGTCTCCAGCAGCAGGCTCCCGGTGAACAGGAACGGCAGCGACGCCGAGGCCCGGGTGATCACCGGGATCATTCCGTTGCGGAGCAAATGCCCGGCGTAAATCCGGCAGCTCGAGCACCCTTTGGCGGCGGCGGTGCGCAGATATTCGCGCTTGAGTTCGTCGACGAAAACGGTGCGGAAAAAGCGGACGTTGCTCCCCAGTCCCGACACGATCCCGACCAGCACCGGCAGCGCGAGGTAGAGCCACGATCCCCAGCCCCAGACCGGAAAAAAGTTGCAGTAGTACCCGAGATACCACTGGGCGAAGATGATCAGCACCAGGTAACTGATGCTCATCCCCCCCACCGCCAGCAGCACCAGCGTGCGGTCGGCCCAGCGGTCCTTGTACGCCGCCGCCAGCAGCGCCAGCCCGACTCCGATGATCAGCTCCCCGGCGAAGATCGGCAGCATCAGCCCGAGCGAGGGGCCGACCCCGCGCCGGAGAATTTTGCCGATCGGCTCGCGGGTGGTCAACGTCTTCCCGAAGTCGAGCACTTTGAAATACGGGAATTCCGGCTGGAAACTGACGATTTCGCCGAGCGCGCGAGCGAACTGCGAACGCAGCGGATTGGCCTGAATCCGGTACGGCTCGACCCGGCGGAGTTCGCCCCGAAAACGAATTTCGACCGGCCTGGCGGGATCGGCGATGTAAACCGTGTCGCCCTCGATCCGGCCGTTTTCAACTCCGGTCAGCTTGCCCCCGGCGGGGCCGAAGGAGGCGACCAGCGCCGCCGCTTCGGCGCTCTCGAAGCGCGGGGTGAATTCAAGCGTGCCCTCTTCGCGGCTCACCACCCCCGGGGCCAGGAACTGCCGCTCGAGGTCGGCCCGGCCGAAGCGCTCGGTGAGACAGAATCTGCCATAGAGCACCGGCAAATCGGCTCCGAGCTCGCGCCGGAGGGTTTCGACTTCCAGCGGGCTCGGGCTCTTGCCCAGCACCGCCGCCGCCGGATCGCCCGCCGCGAGGTTGAACAGTACAAAGGTCAAAAGCACCACCCCGAACAGGATCAGGAGCGAATAGCCGGTGCGGCGAAAAATGAAACGAAACATCGGGAAAATACCTTATTTTGAACAGGAACCGGGTTTCGTCGCCACCCTGCGGCGGCGGGCAAAATCCCGTTGTCATAAAATAGTGCGACAAACGCATCCGCGCAAATCTTTCGATGCTTTTTTTATCGAATCGGCATTGATTTTTCGCAATGATGCAATATTTTCTCATAATGTGCGTTTTCCTTCTAAATGCATTCAACGTAATTTCAGGTTCCGATTATGCGCAAAATCAAGAAGCTCCTGGTCGTCTTTGTCGTCATCGCCGTCGCCGCCGCCGGCTTTTTCTATTACTACCAGAAACGCGAAGCCGACAAGAACAAACTTCCCGAGTATCGCGTCGAATTGGTCAAGCGCGGCAATATCGTCGAATCGATCAGCGCCACCGGCACCCTTGAGCCCGAGGAACTGGTCGACGTCGGCGCCCAGGTCGGCGGGATGGTCGCCGAATTCGGCAAAGACGCGAACGGCAAGGAGATCAACTACGGTTCGGTGGTCAAGAGCGGCGACATGCTGGCCCGGATCGACGACTCGCTCTACTCCGCCACCTTGCGCCAGAGCGAAGCCCAGTTGCAGCAGGCCAAGGCCAATTTCCTGAGCGCCCAGGCCCAGCTGCAGCAGCAGAAGGCGCGGCACATGCTGGCCGTCAACAACTACGAACGCGCCAAAACCCTCCGTCCCAACAAAGTCATCACCCAGACCGAATACGACACCGCCGAGTCCGAACTCGCGGTCACCGCCGCCAACGTCGCCGCCGCCGAAGCCTCGATCGAACAGTGCAAAGCCTCGATCTCCAGCGCCGAAGCCGGTCGCGACAGCGCCAAGCGGAACCTCGGGTACTGCACCATCAAGTCGCCGGTCGACGGGGTGATCATCGACCGCCGGGTCAACATCGGCCAGACCGTGGTCTCGAGCATGAGCGCCCCCAGCCTCTTCCTGATCGCCAAGGATTTGCGCCGGATGCAGATCTGGGTCTCGGTCAACGAGGCCGACATCGGCAGCATCGAAGTGGGGCAGAAAGTCTGGTTCACCGTCGACGCCTTCCCCGGCCAGCGCTTCCGCGGCAAAGTGATCAAAATCCGGCTCAACGCCTCGATGTCCCAGAACGTCGTCACCTATGTGGTCGAGGTCGAAACCGACAACTCCGACGGCAAACTCCTGCCGTACCTGACCGCCGGGGTCAACTTCATCATCGACGAGCGGCGCGACGTGCTGCGGATTCCCGCCACCGCGCTCCGCTTCATCCCCGACGCCGCCCAGGTGCCGGAAGACCAGAAAGAGCTTTATAACGAAATCGTCGCTTCCCGCGCCAATCGCCGCGGCGGCGGCGCTCCCCGCAAATCGGCGGTCTGGGTGCTCAAAAACGGCAAAGTCCAGGGGATAATGGTCACCCCCGGCCTCTCCGACGGCGTCTATACCGAGCTGGTTGCGGGCGACCTCCCGGAAAACGCGGCGGTGATCACCGGCGTCCAACTGGTCAGTTCCGCCGCCAAGGATGCCTCCGCTTCCGGCGAACAGCAGACCACCAATCCGTTTTTGCCCAAGGCGCAGGCACGCGGCAGGAGGTAACCAGCCATGGAACTCATTGAACTTCACGACGTCAGCAAAACCTACTTCCTCGGCGAAATCGACGTTCCGGTGCTGAAAAACGTGTCGCTGAACATCAAGCAGGGCGAGTACGTCGCCTTGATGGGCGCTTCCGGCTCCGGCAAGAGCACCTTGATGAACATCCTCGGCTGTCTCGACCGCCAGACTTCGGGCGACTACTTCCTCGACGGCGAGGAGGTCGGACGTCTCTCCGGCGACCGTCGGGCGATGGTGCGCAACCGCAAAATCGGCTTCGTTTTCCAGAGTTTCAATCTGCTCCCGCGCACCAGTGCGCTCGACAATGTGATCATGCCCTTGTCGTACACCGCCGGCAACCTTTCGCGCCGCGAATGCCGCGAGCGCGGCACTGCCATGCTGGAAAAAGTCGGCCTCGCCGACCGCATGCACCACCACCCCTCGCAGCTCTCGGGGGGGCAGCAGC
>CAZRFG010000127.1:0-9558 GCA_964599205.1 uncultured Victivallaceae bacterium | reverse complement strand
CACCTTTCACTGCGGTAAAGACCATATCCCGGCCGGATACTATCTTCCCCCGGCCGACATGACCGGCCTCCTGCCGTAAGCGGAGTTTCAGAAAGAACGATCGTATTTGCATTGCCGTTTCCGGCCGGTTATATATTGATGGCCGCAGATCCAAAGACCGGGCCGGCGATTGCGGAAAGGCGGGATTGAGGAATGGCTTTTGAATTGCAACTCGTTGTGCCGTTTGCCGGAGCGGACTTACAACCTCGGTTTGAGTTCGCATTTCCTGCTGCTCTACGAAAATCTCGGGCTTGAATCCCCCCTCGCCGCTCTCGACGAAATGCTGCGGCTCTGCCGCGAAGTCCGGGTTTTTCCGATCTGCAACCTTGACGGCAAATCGACCCGGCTGGCGGAGGAGGTGATCGCCCATTACCGTCGGCGGCGTGCCGTTGAAGTGGTTCCCACCGATTACTGCTTCCAGAAAAGCACCAATGAACTTCTGATCATCCGTTGAGCTTGCCGTCTTTGTCCTGGTGGGTCAGCACTTCGGCGCGCTGGGCGGCGGTCGGGTTCAGCAGCAGCTGGAAGCGGAAGTTGGCGATGAAGGAGCCGTCGTCGAGCATTCCCATGTGGGTGGCGTTGATGAAGAACATCTTGTTCCACGGGATCGGCGAGGTGAAATAGGGCATCTCAAAACTGCGGTCGTAACGGCAGCTCGAGGTCAGCACCTTGCCGTCGCCCGCGCCGTATTCGGTCACTTTGACCTTGCCGTCCGCCGCCGCGGTCGCCCGGATGCCGGTCAAGGTGGTATCCCCGGCGAAGAGGAACAGCTCGGTTTTGCCCGGATTTTTCACCACCGTCTGGTTCAGTGCGGCGCGGAACTGTTTCGCCCGCGCCAGGCACTTGGCGACGTGGTCGAGCGCGATTTCGTAGCGTTCGCGCCGGGTTTTCGCCTCCGGGAGAATGTGGCTCAACGCCTCGTCGCAGGCCGGATTGAGCAAGCCCAAATTGCAGCTCTGCCAGGTTCGCAAATCGAAGAGGTCGAGCGGCTTTTCGGGATCGGCGGCGTCGAAGAGCCCGCCCCCCGGTCCCTCCGGCAGCATGAAGTAGCACGAGGGAAAGGTGCCGATCAGACCTGCCGGATACGGCGGCACTCCCGGCGCCAGCCGCAGGCCGTTGGCCATTTCGACGATGGTGTCGAGGTAGCCCGCATTGGGAGAGCCGACCACGAAGAGTTTGTCCACATACGCCGCCGACTTCCAGTGCGGCGCGGCAATCGAGCCGTCGGCGGGCAGGTCGTCGTCGCCGAACATCAAATAGTAGCGCGCAATCAGTCCCCCCATCGAGTGCCCGACCAGGTCGAACTGGATGTCGCGGCGGTCGGCGGGATCGATTTTGCGGTACATTGTCTCCAGCGCCTGCCGGGTGTCGAGGATGAAGCGGTGGAGGCGGCGGGCGTTCTCCACCAGGTCGCGCCGCCAGTCGTAGTGGAATTCGTAGATGCTGCGAAGGCCCTCCGCCGAGTCCTCGCGGCGGTAGCCGATCTTCTCCAGCACTTTGATCAGCCGGCTGTAGCCCGGGAGCTGGAAGTTGAGTCCGGCGAGGTGAACCGCGGCGGTGTCGAGCAGCTGGCGGTCGCCGGTCGCATTGGTCAAATCCCGGAGATTGCGGCCGATCGCCATCGGATGGGCGAGCCGCCGGTACTTCTCCGGCGGCACTCCGGTCGGTTCAAACCGCCCCCACAGCTCCTCGCCGGTATCCTCATCGAAAATCGACGCGCCGAGGAAACCGTGGACGATGATCACCGGATTGCGGTTGGGGCCCTGATAGGCGAAGGCCTGTTTCTCCAGCTCGGAGATCAAGAGTTCGTGCGAAGTTCCGGTGGCCTGATAGGAGCCGACCCCCCGGTTGAGATACCACCAGAGCGCCCACCCCGCCGCGGCGATCAGCAGCACGGTTCCGAGAAAAAACCAGATCATCGGCATCGTTCCTTCATTTTGACTTCAACGCCAATATAGTGCCGCCCAAGGACAATAGCAAATGCCGGGGCAAAAAATGTTCCGGCGGGCGGGCTCTATTCCGGTTTCCGCCGCAATTCGAGCCGGCGGAGCCGGTAGGCCAGCGGGGTGGTGCCGGTCTGGGCGCGAAAGGCGCGGCTGAAGGCCTGAAGCGACGAGTAGCCGCAGAGTTCGGCGATTTCGCCGATGCTTTTTTCATTGCGGTTGAGGTAGTACATCGCTTTCATCGCGCGGCTGGAGCGGACGTATTCGCCGAGGTTGACCCCGGCCTCCTCGCGGAAACGCCGCCGGAGCTGGCTGCGCGACAAATGAAATTCCCGGGCCAGCGCCTCCAGCCCGAGGTCGCTCTCAAGATGGTTAAGGAGGTGTTTAACCACCCGCGCCGCCAGCGGCGAGCCCTCGGGAATGCCGGCAAGCTCAATCTCCCCCGCCGCGCTGTCGCGAAGACGGCTCAGCAGCAAAGTCAGCTGGAGCGTGAGCTCCCAGCGCTTGGCCGGTTTGCGATAGACCTCAAGCAGTTTCCCGGCCAGCTCCAGCGTTTCGTCATCCAGCAGCGCCGACGAGCGGCGCGCGGGCAGAATATCGCGGCGCTTGACCTCAAAGGTGATCATCAGCCGGAAAATCTTCTCGTCGGTGTGCATGAAGAGGTGATTTTCATAGGGGTAAATCAGGAATGCGCTGCCGCTCTCGAGCTGGAACCGCCGTCCGTCGAGCAGCATCTGGCACGGCGCGCCCAGATTGAGATTGAGCAGATAACGGTGGTGGATCGACCCCGAACTCCGCACCGGGGCGAGGCCGCCGCGCGAGAAAATCAGGATGTTGTCGGGCAAATCGAAATCGTACCCGTTGGGCCGGTTGACGAAGAGTTCCTCCGGCGGTTTGAGTTCCCGCGCCTGTTCCAGAAGCTGATTGAGCATAAATGTTAAAAAGTTGCGCCGAAATGTGATTGTTTTAACTTTTCATCCGGAGTATAATATAGGGTGTCAATCGCAAAACTGCAAACTTCGGGGAGGACTGGGTGCCATGGCGGAAGTCAGGATCGGGATTATCGGCGTCGGGGTGATGGGGAGTTTTCACTTCACCGCGGTCGGCCAGCTCAAGAATTGCCGGGTGACCGCGCTCTGCGACATCGATCCGGCGGTGCTGGCGCGCTATCGCGAGAGCGGCGTCGAGCTTTTCGCCGACAGCGACCGCCTGCTTGCCTCCGGTCTGGTCGACGGCGTCATCATCGCCACTCCGCATTACTCCCACGTGCCGATCGCGCTTGCCGCGATTGAGCGCGGCATTCATGTCCTGGTTGAGAAACCGATCGCGGTGCAGAAATCCGACGCCCTCCGGCTGGCCGCCGCGGCGGCGGCCCATCCCGAGCTCAAATTGAGCGCGATGTTCTGCCTCCGGAGGATCCCCACCAATATCAAGCTCAAAGCGCTGCTCGACTCCGGCGAACTCGGTGCGATCCGCCGGATCAACTGGATCGTCACCGAGTGGTTCCGCACCCAGCGTTATTACGACTCCGGCACCTGGCGCGCGACCTGGGCCGGGGAGGGCGGCGGGGTGTTGCTCAACCAGTGCCCGCACCAGCTCGATCTCCTCCAATGGTTCTTCGGCATGCCGGAGCGGATCACCGCCAAGGTCGCTTTCGGCAAATACCACGACATCGAGGTCGAGGACGACGTCAGTGCGATCCTCGAATACCCCGATGGCGCGACCGGCATCTTCGTCGCCTCGACCGGCGAATACCCCGGCACCAACCGGCTGGAAATCACCGCCGAGCGCGGGCGTCTGGTACTGGAAGGGGGAAAACTCAGCTTCATCCGCAACGAAGTCGAAATGTCGGAATTCTGTCGCACCACCCTCTTGGTGACCGGGGTGCCGGAGAAGTGGCTGATCGATATTCCGGTCAACGGCTCCAATCCGGTGATGCACCGCGACATCATCGAGAACTTCGCCGAGGCGATACTCCACGGCACGCCGCTCTACGCGCCCGCCGTCGAGGGGATCCGGAGCCTCGAAATCGGCAATGCGATGCTGCTCTCGGGGCTGCGCGGCGAAGCGGTTTCGCTGCCGCTTGACGCCGCCGCCTTTGATCTTGAACTTGCCAAACTCATCGAAACCAGTAAAAAGGGGAAACCATCATGCAAAAACTGAAAGTCGCCTTCGCCGGCTTCCGTCACGGCCATATTTACGCGCTCTACGACAAAATGCTCAAGCACCCGGAGATCGAAATCGTCGCGATCTGCGAGGAGGACGAGCCCGCTTCGCTGCTCGCCAAACGGCCGGAAATCAAGCTCACCGACACCGATTTCGACGCGATGCTGAAGCGGGTCGACTGCGACGCGGTGGCGATCGGCGACTACTACACCAAACGCGGCTCCATGGCCATCCGGGCACTCGAAGCGGGAAAACACGTGATCGCCGACAAGCCCCTCTGCACCTCGCTCGCCGAGCTTGACCGGATCGAAGCCCTCGCCGCCAAAACCGGGCTCAAAGTCGGGTGCATGTACGAACTCCGGTTCGGCATCAACTTCGCCGCCGCCCGCGCGCTGATCAAGAGCGGCCGGCTGGGCAAACTCCTCCAGATCCAGTTCGGCGGCCAGCATCCTTTGCAGCTGGCGAGCCGTCCCGGCTGGTACTTTGAAGAAGGCAAGCACGGCGGCGCGATCAACGACATCGGCAGCCACGCCCTCGACGTGATCCCGTGGATGACCGGGCTCAAGGTCGCCAAGATCCACGGCGCGCGCAACTGGCAGGCCAATCCCGGCGCGGGCTTCCTCAAGGAAGCGGGCCAGTTCATGCTCGAACTCGACAACGGCTGCGGCGTGGTCGGCGACGTCTCCTACGCTTCGCCGGACAGCTTCGGCTTCACCCTCGGCACCTACTGGCGCTTCAACATCTGGGGCACGCTGGGGATGGTCGAATTCAACTTCGCCGGTCCCGCCCCGACGGTCTGGTTCGACGGCGCCAAAGCGGGCGTTCCGGTCGAACTTCCGGCCGCTCCCGGCGATTATCTCGACAGCTTCCTCCTCGACCTCGCCGGGAAAAAGCCCGAGCTCGACACCGCCATGGTGATCGAGAGCGCCCGCCGCACCCTCGAAGTCCAGCTGGCCGCCGACCGCGCCTGAATCGTCAACCGGAGAGCCGATATGGAGTTCGACGCGATCGCCCGGGCCAAGTACGACCGGATGAACCTCGACGAGGCGAAAGTCCGGCCCTGCCATGTTCCCGATCCGCTGCGCCGGAGCGACGGCGCGCAAGTCGCAGATGCGATCGGCTGGGAGAATGAGCTGCGGCCGCATTGGCTGCGGCTCTTCGCCCGCGAAATGTACGGCGAAGTCCCGCCGCGCCCGGAAGCGATGAACTTCCGGGTGTTGAGCGAAAAGTCGGACGCCTTCGACGGTCTCGCCACCCGGCGCGAGGTGATGATCGAGTGCGTCAACCGGGGGCGCAAACTTGAGCTCCTCTTGCTGCTCTATCTCCCCAATCGTGCGCCGGGGCCGGTTCCGGCCTTTTTCGGCCTCAACTTCCGCTCCAACGCTTCCTGTACCGACGAGTCCGACGTGATGCTTTCACCTTTCCCGGCCTGGAAGCTTGCGGGCGGAATGTTCGTCGACGAGCGCGCCACCGCGGAAAATCGCGGGTATCAGCAGTCGCGCTGGAATTTCCCCGAGGTGCTGGCGCGCGGCTACGCCACCGGGACGATCCATTACTTCGACGCCTTTCCCGACTGTCCAGAGGGATTCGGCCACAGCGTCTACCGGCTCTTTCACGAACCGGCGGAATTGGCCGGGGACTCCCACGACTTCGGCGCGATCGGGGCGTGGAGCTGGGCGATTTCGCGGGCGCTCGATTATTACGAGAGCGAGCCCCGGATCGACCGCCGGCGGATGATCGTTCACGGCCACTCCCGGCTCGGCAAAACCGCGCTGTGGGCGGGGGCCAACGATCTTCGCGCGGCGCTGACCGTCTCCAACTGCTCCGGCTGCGGCGGCGCGGCGCTGTCGCGCCGGAACTTCGGCGAATCGCTGGAGTGGCTGCTTCACTGGCGGCCGTACTGGTTCCACCGCAACTGGCAGAAGTACATCGAGCGCGAGGAGGAATTGCCGTTCGACCAGCACATTTTGCTCGCGCTTCTCGCGCCGCGTCTGGTCTATGTCGACAGCGCGACCCTCGACGATTACGCCGATCCGCGCGGGGAATTCACCTCGGCCAAGCTGGCGGAGCCGGTCTGGCGGCTTTTCGGCTCGCCGGGGCTGGGGGAAGCGGAGATGCCGGCCGCCGACACTCCGGTCGGAACGGACATCGGGTACCATATCCGGACCGGCAAGCACGACATGACCCTTTTTGACTGGAATGCCATCATCGACTTCGCCGACCGCCACTGGCGGCACGGTGTCGTGTAATTACTTCAAAGCGTAAACGTGGCGGTCGATCCGGTTGTAATCGCGGATCACCCCGACTTCGCGGTAGCTTTGCCTGAGCGCCATCACCAATCGTTCCGCCTGGCCTTCGCCGATTTCAAAAATGATCCGGCCGCCGGGTTTGAGATGGGGCGGCGCTTGGCGGGCGAGTTCGAGCACCAGCGCCAGGCCGCCGTCGGCGGCGGTGAGGGCGAGCTTGGGCTCGTGGTCGCGGACTTCCAACTGGAGTCCGGCGTAATCCTCCTCGGCGATATAGGGGAGATTGGCGGCGATGAGGTCAAAGGTCTCGCCTGGCGCGAGCGCCGCGAGGAGGTTGCCGGCGCGGAATTCAACCCGGTCCGCGAGCTTCAGGCGCGCCGCATTGCGCGCCGCCACCGCCAGCGCGGCGGGACTTACGTCGAGCGCGAGGACCGTGATATCCGGCCGTTCGAACGCCGCCGCGAGGGCAATCGCCCCCGACCCGGTGCCGACGTCGAGCAACCGGCCGCCGGGGGGCAAGTGTTTGAGGACGAAATCGACCAGCAACTCGGTTTCCGGCCGGGGGATCAGCACGTCGGGGGTGACTTCAAGCTCAATGTCGCGGAAAGGGGCGTTCCCGAGGAGATACTGCAGCGGCTCGCGCTTTTCGCGCCGCGTTACGATCGCTTCGCCGCGGAGGACGGCGACGGGATCGGCGGCGGTGTGCCGCAGCATCGCGAGTTCGGCGCGGCGACGGCCGGTGAGCTCGGAGTAGAGGATTTCCGCTTCGGCCTCGGCGCCCTCAATCCCGGCCGCGGCGAGGCGGTCGCGCCAGTCGGCGAGGAGTTGGTCGAGCCTGATCTTCATTGGCCGGTGACTTCGCCGAGGAGGTCGCTGAATTCTTCGCGTGAGACGTCGGCGAGTTTTTTGCCGCGTCTGGCCAGTTTTTCGTTGACCTTGATCGCGGTTTCTTCCATTTTTTCGTGGGTCTCTTCGCTGCCGCCGACGAGGTAAAAGTTGTCGCCTTTGGTCAAGCGCCGGTGGCCGTCGCCGTCGAGGCCGACGCCGAGCATGATCGCATTTTTGTCGTTGGTATCGGGGGTCTTCATGGCGACTAATATAGCCGGTTTTTTCAACTTTGCAATTTGAAAATCCGCCTGAATGGTGTTAACTTATGCCACCTTGACAAGCAAAATTGGCAATGGAACACATGGGAATCAATGACATGAAGGCATTCTTCGTTTTCTCCGGACAGGGCGCCCAGGCGGTGGGCATGGGCAAGGATTTGTATGAGAGCAGCGCCGCGGCGCGCCGGATTTTCGACGAAGCCGATCAGGTGCTGGGCTACAAGCTCAGCACCGTCTGTTTCGAGGGCCCGGCCGAGAAGCTGACCGAAACCCGCTTCTGCCAGGTGGCGATCTACACCATGAGCTGCGCCGCGCTCGAAGCTTTCCGCGAAAAATATCCCGAGATCAAACCGCTCGGCTGCGCCGGGCTGAGTCTCGGCGAATACGGCGCGCTCTACGCTGCCGGAGCATTCACGTTCGCCGCCGGTTTGCGCCTTTTGGCCAAGCGCGCCGAGCTGATGGATGAAGCCTGCCGCGCGACCGTGGGCGGGATGGCTTCGGTGCTCGGCGGCGATGTCGCCGTAATCCGCGAAGTCGCCGCCGAATGCGGCATCGACGTCGCCAACTACAACAATCCCGGCCAGATCGTGATCAGCGGCGAAAAGGCCAAAGTCGCCGCCGCGGTCGAAGCCCTCAAGGCGCGCGGCATGCGCAAGGTGATCGAGCTCAACGTCGCCGGCGCTTTCCACTCCCGGCTGATGGCGGGGGCGGGCGAAGCGCTTCGCCCGGTGCTGGCGGCGGCCGAACTCGCGCTTCCCGCGGTTCCGGTCTATCACAACTACAGCGCCGCTCCGGCCGCTTCGGTCGGGGAGCTGCGTGAAAATCTCGCCCGGCAGGTCGCGGGCAGCGTCCGCTGGGAAGAGTGCGTCCGCGCGCTGGCGGCGGCGGGCGCCGATACCATGATCGAATTCGGCCCCGGCAACGTCCTCACCGGACTGATGCGCCGGACGATCGCCGAAGTGAAGACTTTCAACGTCAATTCGACTGAAACTTTGAACGCGTTTCAAGCATAACATTTCACAAGAAAAGAGGTTTACGATGGGTTTGGAAAAACGTCTTGATGGCAAAGTGGCGCTGGTCACCGGCGGCGCCCGCGGTATCGGCAAAGCGATCTGCATGCGTCTGGCCGACGAAGGTGCGAAGCTGGCGATCGTCGACATCATGCTCGACGTGGCGCAGCAGACCGCCAATGAGTTCAAGGCCGCCGGGGTGGATGCCCGCGCCTACGCCGCCAACGTCGCCAAGATGGCCGATGCCGAAGCGACCATCGATGCGGTGGTCAATGATTTCGGCCGGCTGGACATTCTGGTCAACAACGCCGGGATCACCAAGGACACCTTGATCATGCGCATGACCGAGGAACAGTGGGACGCGGTGATCGCGGTGAACCTCAAGGGCACCTTCAATTTCACCAAGGCCGCCTGCCGTCCGATGATGAAGCAGCGCGCCGGCAAGATCGTCAATATCGCGTCGGTGGTGGGCCGGATGGGCAACGCCGGTCAGGCCAACTATTCGGCGTCAAAGGCGGGCGTGATCGCGCTGGCCAAGACCACCGCCAAGGAATTCGCTTCGCGGAACATTCAGGTCAACGCGGTGGCTCCGGGTTATATCATCACCGACATGACCGCCAAGCTGTCGGATGCGGCCACCGAGAATTTCCTCAAGGTGATCCCGGCCGGTCGCGGCGGCACCCCCGAAGATGTGGCCAAAGCGGTATATTTCTTCTGCTCGCCGGATTCGGACTACATCACCGGGCAGGTGATGAACGTCGACGGCGGCATGCTGATGTAGGCGAACGTCGCCTTCGAGATACCGATCCGGTCGCTGACGCTCTCTCGGCTCGGGGGGGGGGAGGGCGTGTTATTCCCGGCTCGAGGCGCGCAAGCCGCCCCGGATCGCGAGGCGGGTACTCCCGCCGAGCAGGGGTCCAGGGCCACCCGGCCCTGGCGCTGGATTCCAAAGGGCGCGCAGCCCTTTGGCGGAGGCTGAGGCGGAGCCTCGAGTCAGGCCGGGCGAAGCCCAGCTCAAGAAGCCGGAACGAGTTCCGGCGCCGAGACC